>JAJUGM010000159.1 GCA_029268165.1 Bacteroidota bacterium | reverse complement strand
TTACGCAGCTTTGCACAGATGCAAATGCTGCTAAGGGTTGTATTGGGCTGATAACATGGTGCCACACATTCTCGCCTTCAAAGATGTGGATTAATGGTCTGAGAATACTGAACAAACCATTGCTGCATTTGCACACACAATATAACCGTGATTTGCCCTGGGGCGAAATTGACATGGATTTTATGAATCTCAACCAGTCGGCTCATGGCGACCGTGAGCATGGCTTTATAATGAGCCGCATGCGCATTAACCGCAAGGTGGTTGTAGGCCATTGGCAGGAACAGGAAGTGCAGTCAAAAATAGGAATATGGGCCCGTGCTGCTGCAGCATGGGACGATATGAAAAAAGCAAAAATTGCCCGCTTTGGCGATAATATGCGCGAAGTGGCTGTTACTGAAGGAGACAAAGTGGAAGCCCAGATAAAACTAGGCCTGTCAGTCAACGGCTATGGAGTAGGAGATCTGGTGAAAGCGATCAATGAAGTGAGTGAATCAGATATCGACAAACTGGTTAAAGAATATCTTGAAACGTACGAAATAGCTCCGGAGGGAAAACCGGGCGGAAAATATCACGAGAATGTCAGATACCAGGCACGGATTGAAATAGGGATGAGGTCATTTCTTGAAAAAGGAAACTTCCAGGGTTTTACCACTACTTTTGAAGACTTACACGGACTTGTGCAGTTGCCCGGGCTGGCAGTACAGCGGCTGATGGCTTCAGGATACGGATTCGGTGCTGAAGGCGACTGGAAGCACGCAGCTATGGTACGTGCACTCAAGGTTATGGGTTCCGGCCTTAAAGGAGGTTGCTCCTTTATGGAAGATTATACCTATCATTTGAACCCTTCGGGTATGAAAGTTTTGGGAGCCCACATGCTTGAGATTTGCCCTACAATTGGTTCAGGAAAAGCCAGGCTCGAAGTTCACCCATTGGGAATTGGCGGGAAAGATGATCCGGCAAGGCTCGTATTTAACGTCCCTGAGGGTCCTGCAGTAAATGTAAGCCTCCTCGACATGGGAAACCGTTTCAGGATTTTGGTAAACAGCGTCGATTGCGTGAAACCCGATGCCGATCTTCCTAAATTACCCGTAGCGAGGGCGCTCTGGATACCCCAGCCAAATCTGAAGGTTGGCGCTGCTGCCTGGATATATGCCGGCGGGGCTCATCATACTGCATTTAGCCAGGCCATTACTGCCGAATTTATTGAAGATTTCGCCGCTATGGCAGGAATTGAATTTTTGCATATCGGCAGAAATACAGATCTGACTGAGTTCAGAAAAGAACTCAGATGGAATGAGATGTATTACATGATGATGGAAAGGTAGACAGCGATTCGGGAATCAACACGGTTACTTTCGGAGAAGAACAAAGAGCAAAGAAAAAGACCCGATAGCTATCGGGGAAGAACAAAGATAAAAGAATAGGAAGGTTAACTTTTGAAATAAGAATTTTTTCTGACTGATGAAAAGCTGTGGTTAATTATGGGAACCACATACCCATAGTAAAAGAGAGAAGGGTGGTGATATTCTTTTATAACAATAATAACAGTAAATATTATGTTATCCGATTTGCGTGAAGAAGTTTACAAAGCCAATCTTGACCTGGTGAAATACGGACTGGTGATTTTTACATGGGGAAACGTCAGCGGTATTGACCGGTCAAAAGGGCTGGTAGTTATTAAGCCCAGCGGTGTGTCCTATAATGATATGAGACCCGGAGATATGGTTATTGTTGACCTTGAGGGTAAACTTGCAGAAGGTAAACTCAAGCCTTCATCTGATACTCCCACACATATTGTTTTATATAAAGCTTTTGCGAATATAGGCGGCGTAGTGCATACTCATTCAGAATGGGCAACCAGCTGGGCACAGGCAGGTAAAGGAATTCCATGCTATGGTACAACGCATGCCGATTATTTTTATGGCGATATTCCATGTACACGCCCAATGACGCCTGAAGAAATAGAATCGGATTATGAAAGGGAAACAGGGAACGTGATTGTTGAGAGGTTTGCAAGTATTAATCCGGACGACGTACCAGCAGTGCTTGTAAATAATCATGGGCCCTTTGCATGGGGCAAAGACCCTCACAACGCGGTACATAATGCAGTAGTTCTGGAAGAAGTAGCCAAAATGGCATTCCGTTCACAGGTATTGAATAACCTTAATCCAATCAGCCAGGCTTTGCTTGATAAACATTATTTGCGGAAACATGGAAAAGATGCCTATTACGGGCAAAGATAAAGTTGAAGTTATGATTAATTAAATATTTGTTAAAAAAATTTATTATTATGATGAAATATACCATTGGACTCGATTATGGGACAGATTCTCTCAGGACGATGCTGGTTAATACAGCTAATGGCAATATTGAGGCCAGCACAGTGATGTATTATCCTCGTTGGAAGGAAGGGAAATACTGTGATGCGGCCAAAAACCAGTTTCGCCAGCATCCCAGGGATTATATTGAAGTACTTGAACATACCATTCGCGAGGTAGTTTCAAAAGTGCCTGCTGAAATCAGGAATAATATTGTGGCTATTTCTGTTGACACCACCGGATCGACTCCTGTGGCTGTTGATGCTACCGGCACTCCGCTGTCAATGTTGAAAGATTTCGAAGAAAACCCGAATGCCATGTTTGTGCTGTGGAAAGATCATACAGCGGTGAAAGAGGCTGATGAAATCAATCAGCTTTCTCGCTCATGGGGTGGGGTAGACTATACAAAATATGAAGGAGGCATTTATTCTTCGGAATGGTTTTGGGCAAAAATCCTTCACGTACTTCGGATTGATGAGAAAGTCAGAAAAGCTGCTTATTCATGGGTTGAACATTGCGACTGGATTCCGGCTTTGCTTACCGGAAACACAGACCCGCTGACTCTGAAGCGTAGCCGCTGCGCTGCCGGACACAAAGCTATGTGGCACACTGAATGGGGCGGCCTGCCATCCGAACAGTTTCTCAACAAACTTGACCCCTTACTGAAAGGATTGAGAGAAAAGCTTTATAGCGAAACCTATACAAGCGATGTTGTGGCAGGTTATCTTACCCCTGAATGGTTATCGCGCCTTGGCTTGTCAGGCAAGATTGCTGTTGGGGTCGGAGCATTTGATGCGCATCTGGGTGCTGTGGGAGGAGAAATAAAACCCTATCACCTTGTGAAAGTAATGGGAACATCAACCTGCGATATGATGGTTGCCCCGAAAAACGAACTGGGTGATAAACTGGTGCAAGGTATTTGCGGACAGGTAGATGGTTCAATTGCACCCGGCATGATGGGCCTTGAAGCAGGACAATCAGCTTTTGGCGATATCTATGCATGGTTTAAGGATGTGCTGATGTGGCCTGTTGAAAATATTCTCGGTAAAACCGACCTTATCAGCCCCGAAGTCCGTAACAAGCTGATCGACTACATAGAAGATCAGATAATACCCCAGTTATCTGCGGCAGCCGAGAAAATTCCCATTGAAGAATCAGGTATTATTGCTCTTGACTGGATGAATGGCAGGCGTACACCCGATGCAAACCAGAACCTGAAAGGCGCTATTGCAGGCCTGACACTTGGCTCAGATGCCCCACGTATTTTCAGGGCACTTGTGGAAGCAACTGCTTTTGGCTCCAAAAAAATTGCTGACAGGTTTATTGCCGAAGGTGTTAAAATTGAAGGAGTCATTGCATTGGGTGGCGTGGCAAAAAAATCGCCATTTGTAATGCAGATAGTGGCCGATGTAATGAATATGCCTATTAAAGTAGCCCGTGCCGAGCAGGCATGTGCATTAGGCACCGCAATGGCCGCTGCTGTAGCAGGAGGTGTTTATAAAACCTTTGAAGAAGCACAGCAAAAAATGGGAAGTGGTTTTGAAAAAGAATACCAACCCATAAAAGCCAATGCTGAAAAATATGATGCGCTTTATAAAAAATACAGCAAACTTGGAGAATTTATTGAAAAAAACTTCTGATTAACAAGAAATATTATGCCTTATTATTGCGACTGCTTGTTAAAAATAGTCCGGCAAATACAATAATCCCATTCAGCAACACAATTTCAAACCCAACCTTATAACCTCCCAGAAGTTTTTCAGTAGAAAGGCTGGTAAAATAACAGGCAACTATGGATAATACCGTAATCAGGGGCACCCATTCTTCGCGTGTCCTGCGCCGGGTTATTATGCCAAACGAAAATAAACCCAGCAACGGGCCATATGTGTATCCGGCAACGGTAAAAAGTGAATTAATAACACTCTGGTTATTTATTAACGAAAACACCAGTATTACGCCAATAAGTAAAACCGAAAATCCTACATGCACCAGATTACGGATACCCATGCGCCGGTTATCCTCTTTAAAACCCAGAAAATCAACACAAAATGAAGTAGTCAGGGCAGTAAGAGCTGAGTCAGAACTTGCGTATGCTGCGGCAATCAGTCCAAGGAAAAACACTATACTTACTGAAACCGGCAGGTAATTAAATACAAGATATGGAAACAATGCATCGGTTTTAACACAGTGAAATATGCCTTCAGCAGGGTCCATGAGTTTTATGGGGCATGTTTTCTTCAACTCAGCAATGCTGAAATTTTCAATAATTATACCTTTTGTATTGGCATAGATATACAGTAAAGCCCCCAGAGAAAGAAACAAAATATTTACAAAAATAAGCAGCGAACTCATCCAGTACATATTCTTTTTTGCCTCCCTGATATTCCGGCAACTCAGGTTTTTCTGCATCATATCCTGGTCAAGTCCGGTCATTACAATGCATATAAACATCCCACTCAGAAAATGCTTGAAAAAATTGTTGCCGGGTTTCCAGTCCCATACAAAAACCTGTGAATATTTACTATTGCTGATACTGTTTATCAGGCCTGAAAATGAAAAGTCAAGTTCTTTTGAGATAAATACAATGGAAAGTATGACACCAAGCAATAAAAATGTTGTCTGAAAAGTATCGGTATAAACAATGGTTTTTATTCCTCCTTTAAAGGAATAAACATAAATGAGTGATATAGTGAGAATTACTGTAAGCCAGAAAGGGATACCATAATAAGAAAGAATAAAGTTGTCAATTACCAAAGCTACAATGTAAAGCCTGAATGCCGTTCCAATAACCCTTGATATCAGAAAATAAAAAGCACCGGTTTTGTAACTGTGCCAACCGAATCGTCTGTCAAGATAAGTATAAATAGATGACAGATTAAGCCGATAGTACAATGGAAGTAAAACATTGGCTATAATCATATATCCGGCAAAGTATCCAAATACAATCTGCATGTATGAAAAATAACTGTTGCCTACTTCACCGGGGATGGAAATAAAGGTTACACCTGAAATGGAAGCGCCTATCATGCCATAAGCAACCAAAAACCAGGGCGATTTGCGGTTGCCGACAAAAAAGGAGGCGTTATCGGCGTTACGGCTGGTAATATATGAAATAATGATCAGCGCAGAAAAATATAAAACGGCAATAATGAGAAATAAAAACGGAGACATGCAGCAATGAATTATTTGTTGACAGGCATCATTATCATTTCATGCTGCAAGGATAATAAAAACAATTCAATTCAGAAAATGAACATATAACCTAAAGAAACCGAAATGGAGGAACTGACAGGATATGATATATTACTGTCCATTGAATGAGGGATGTTAACGGTATAGGCTGCCTCAAATTCAAAATTTCCGAGTGATAATGCAAGCGGTAAATATAGTTGCATGTTAAGCATACCGTAAATGTCTTTTGTATTAACTGAAAGGTCAGATGTATGACTGCCGGAATAGCCACTGCTTACATATTCTACTGATTCAGAAGCAAATAACCATAACGCTTCAGGTTCAATTCTGACACTGTTATATTTCCCAAACCGGATAATTGTGATGTTTGAAAATATTTTTGGCGAAAAATTTATTCCGAAGTCCTGTCCGAATAAGAAATTCGTATTCAGTCGGATGCCTATCCACTTGTTTTTTAATGTAAGGCCCGTGCTCAGGTTGTTGTTAAAAAGATATTCAAATGATGTATCAGGCTTGTAATAGAAATAACGGCTGTAAGAAGTACTGAACGCAAGGGTTTTTTTCCTGTTAAGAGCTTTATAAAAGCCTGCCAGTAAAACGGTATTGTTAAATTTTGGTTCGAGCTGGCTGTACCACATACCCGAAGCCCCAAGATAAAAGCCTTTGGAACTGAATAAGAATAACTGGCTGTTGACATTATACATGTTATCACCAATTTCCCTGCCGGCATAAAAAGTCCGATTTTCATAATTTGTTCCGGCATACAAAACCAGGAAAGAATGATCAGGTTCTAATAACCGGTTCACTTTTTTCTCGTCGCTTAACAGGTCATTGAGCAATGAGTCGAGCCTGTCCGTCTGAGCCATTCCTGTTATTACACTGAGCAGGAATATTGATGTTAACAATGTACTTTTCATGACTTTAAGTTATTATGGTACTGATTATTATTTTAAAAACAGGCCCGGTATTCCCTGGGGCATAACCGGGCCTTAACCTGCATGCCTAAACCCTGATTAATTTGTTTTTCCGCGTCTTTTCTGGGTGTTTTCCTGATTTTGTTGCAGTTGCTGACGCTGTTCTTCTGACAGGCTATTGCGGATTTCGTTTCTCTGCTGAGTGCGTAATTCTTTGTTTTCCCTTAACATTTCGCGTTGCTGTTCGCTTAATGATTCCATAAATGCTTTGCGCCTCTGATTTTTGTTCATTTCTTTGTTTTCGAGAATTTTCTTCTGTTCATCAGTTAGTGAAGCCCTGAATCTCTCCCTGTTTTGATCCTTAAGTGCAGTTTGTTCCCGGGCAGCCTGCTGTTCTTTTACCTGATTCTGCGCTTTTAACTGATTCTTTTCCTGTACGCCGCTCTGTTCTTTTGCAGCATTCTGTTCTTTAACTGCTTCCTGTGTCCTGGTCTGATTTTGTTCTTTGACCTGACTCTTTTCCTGCACTGCAGTTTGCTCCTTTACAGTGTTCTGATTCTGTTTTTTTATTTCAGAACCTGTATCAGCATTTTGTGCAAGTACAAAGCCTGCTGAAAATATTAAGGCCATTGCACAACCTGTGATTTTTAAATTTAAGTTTTTCATAACATTTCATTTTTAAATTAGACATTCAAACATTAAAGTCTTTATAACTGTTGCTTTCAATGTTTTTTCTGTCTATTATCCGAATGAAATGGTTTTTACCCTAATTTATTTTTAAAAAAAATTTTTTTAAAATTCAATTTTTTATGTTAAGGACTTTCTGAAGGAAGAATTGGGCTGGTTATTATTTTTAAATTCATGGCTGCCAGTGTATAATCCATATTTTCTACCTGAAAAGCAAAATGCGGAATTGGTTGAATCAGCCTATTTACAATTTTTTGGAATTATAATACGCTTTAGCTTTTTTGGTTATTGCCAAAATAAATTCACTTTTTTCTTTAGTGTATTTTACCCTGTCTGTTATGTATTTTACAGCTAATTTTCTTTTTAATAATTCATACTTTTTTGCTTCCCGCGGATACTGTCTGAGATAATCCCTGAAATAAAGCC
>JAJUGM010000158.1 GCA_029268165.1 Bacteroidota bacterium | reverse complement strand
GTCACAGGTTATGACGCTGGTTGAAAAAACTGATGAAGATCATTATACCACACACGAACATGGTTTGTTTGTATTTGTTCCTATGCTTAAAGGCAGGGAATAAACCAGTTTAAATAATATTTATGCTTACTATAAAAACATTTGTTTTTAACGAATTTTATGTAAATACCTTTGTTTTGTCAGATGAGACAAAAGAATGTGTTATTATTGACCCCGGTTGCAACAACAAAGTGCAGAAAGATGAACTGAATAGTTATATTGAAAAAAAGCAGCTGCATCCGGAGATGATTATTAATACCCATGGACATATTGATCATATTGCAGGTAATTCTTATGTGAGGTCATTATATAACATTCCCCTGGCTTTGCATAAAAAAGACCTTTTCCTGATTGAGAATGCCCTTCATTATGCAGCCTTTTTCGGTTTTGATGCTGAAATGTCTCCGGTCCCTGACAGGTGGCTGAACGAGGGAGACGAAATAATCTTCGGCAACACGGTTCTCTCGGTCATCCATGTTTCGGGTCATTCTCCCGGCAGTATTGTGCTATATTCAGAAAAAGATAAAGTACTTATAGCCGGCGATGTGCTGTTTAACGGCAGTATAGGCCGTACTGACCTTCCCGGAGGTGATTATGCTACTTTAATCAGGGGTATTAATGAAAAAATTATGGTGTTGCCCTATGACACCACAGTATACCCTGGACATGGTACAATAACAACTATTAAACAGGAATATGATACAAATCCTTTTTTACATAACCGATAATATTCAGCTTTGCTAATAATAACTTTTTGTTTACAGAATTTTTATGTCATCAGATCAATTTATTTTTCGTCACATTGGCCCCAGGCCCTATGAAATTGAAAGCATGATTGCAGCTACAGGCGCAGTGTCACTGGATGAGCTCATTGATAAAACCCTTCCTGCCGAGATAAGGCTTAAAAAGCCCCTTCAGATACCAGCGCCTTTAAGTGAATATGAATATTTACAAAGGTTACGTGATATTGCATCAAAAAACAAGCTTTTCAGATCATACATAGGGATGGGTTATTATGGTACTATTATGCCTCCGGTAATACAACGTAATATTCTTGAGAACCCTTCATGGTACACGCCCTATACACCATATCAGGCAGAGATTTCACAAGGGAGGCTTGAAGCCCTGTTAAACTTTCAGACAGTAATAACTGAGCTCACCGGAATGGAAATAGCAAACGCTTCCTTGCTTGATGAAGCCACAGCAGCAGCTGAAGCCATGATTATGCTTTATAATGCCAGATCCAGAGAGGCAGTAAAGAACAAATTCAACACTTTTTATGCTGATGAAAATATTTTCCCTCAAATACTCGATGTAGTAAGAACGCGTGCTTATGCACTTGACATCAACCTGGTGGTAGGTTCATATAGTAATTTTGACAGTGAACCGGGTATTTTCGGGATTCTGGTGCAGTACCCCGATAATAAAGGGATTATAAGGGATTACAGGCCGATGGTTAAAAAAGCTCATTCCAGGAACATACCTGTTGTAGCTATATCTGATATTCTGAGTCTTACATTACTGACTCCTCCTGGTGAGTGGGGTGCAGATGTGGCTGTTGGCTCAACACAAAGGCTAGGAATACCCATTGGATACGGAGGCCCACATGCAGCTTATTTTGCCACTCATGAACCTTATAAAAGATTTATACCCGGGCGTATAATAGGCGTAACCATTGATGCCCAGGGCAGATATGCGTTGCGAATGGCATTGCAAACACGCGAGCAACATATTAAGCGTGAACGCGCTACATCAAATATTTGCACTGCACAGGCATTACTTGCAACGATGGCTGGCATGTATGCAGTATATCACGGGCCTGATGGGCTGAGGAATATAGCACTCAGAATTCACAGTACGGCGGCCATACTGGCACAGAAACTTGAATCAGTCGGATTTCAACAAAATAATTCTGATTTCTTTGATACCTTAAATGTAAGCCTGCCTGAACAAGTTTCAATTGATGCTTTAAGATCGATTGCGCTGGAGCATGAAATTAACTTCCGTTATTTTAGTGATAATACAATTGGCATAAGTGTTGACGAAACCACAACATTAAATGATCTGAATAAAATTATCGAGGTATTTCTTTGTGCTATTCACAAATACATCAAGCCTGTTGATATGATTGAAGAAAAAATATATTTCAGCGAGGTGTTTAAACGCCATACTGAATTCATGAAACAGGAAATATTCAGGCGTTTTCATGCTGAAACAGAAATGATGAGATATATCAAAAGGCTTGAAAGAAAAGATGTTTCGTTGACGCATTCCATGATTCCTCTTGGCTCGTGTACCATGAAACTTACCGCAGCTGTTGAAATGTTTGCACTGAGTTGGCCTGAATTTTCCAGTATTCATCCTTTTGTCCCGCTTGATCAGGTTGAAGGATATCATCAACTGATTAATGAGCTCGAACATTTTCTTAAAGAAATTACCGGCTTTGCTGCTGTTTCTTTTCAACCTAATTCTGGTGCTGCCGGCGAATATGCCGGTTTACTTGTGATAAAGAAATATCATTCCAGTCGTGGCGAGAGCCACCGGAATATTGTGCTGATTCCTGCTTCGGCTCATGGAACCAATCCTGCCAGTGCAGCTATGGCAGGTATGGAAGTCATTGTTGTGAAATGTGATGAAAGGGGAAATACAGATATCAATGATCTGAAGACAAAAACCGAAACCTATAAAAACAGCCTGGCTGCGCTTATGATTACCTATCCATCTACTCATGGTGTTTTTGAAAGCTCTGTCATTGAAATTATAAATCTGGTTCATAATGCAGGCGGACAGGTTTATATGGACGGTGCCAATATGAATGCACAGGTAGGTCTCACAAAACCTGCCCTTATCGGAGCAGACGTATGCCATCTTAACCTGCATAAAACATTCGCTATTCCTCATGGCGGAGGTGGACCAGGCATGGGGCCTATTGCCGTTGCCGATCATCTTGTTGAATTTTTACCCGCACATCCCGTTGCAGCAACAGGTGGAGTTAATGGCACAACAGCTGTTGCCGCAGCCCCATACGGCAGCGCAAGCATTCTTACTATTAGCCATGCATATTGTAGCCTGATGGGCTCTGAAGGCCTGACTATGGCATCGAAAATAGCCATATTAAATGCAAATTATATTGCCGCGCAGTTGAAAAATTTTTATAATGTATTATATAAAGGTGATAATGGCTATGTTGCTCATGAAATGATTATCGATTGCAGGGAATTTAAACAGAAAGCCGGGATTTCCGAAACCGATATTGCCAAAAGACTTATGGACTATGGATTTCATGCGCCGACATTATCATTTCCGGTTCACGGAACACTGATGATTGAACCTACTGAAAGCGAATCGAAACAGGAACTCGACCGTTTCATTGAAGCGATGATTTCTATATATAAAGAGATGGAGGAAATCGGGCAAAAAGGGACATTTAATGATAATTTACTCATAAACGCCCCACATACTGAGAATATGATTGCAGCTGATAACTGGGAGCATAGCTATTCGCGCTATAAGGCTGCATTTCCATTGGAGTGGGTAGCTGAAAGTAAATTCTGGCCAGCCGTCGGAAGAGTTGACGATGCTTATGGCGACAGAAACCTGATATGCACATGCACTCCTTTTGATGAACATCGCTTTGGGCTGGAAAAATTTCAATAAATTAGTTGAAATAACATGAAAATGATTTTTTTTGTAACTTTTTAAAATATTTTTGATTATTAAGGGTTACTTTTTTCAATTATCAGGTATTTAACATTGAAAAGCGGCAATAATTACTCAGATCAGGCTCTTTTAAAAGGGCTAATTGAAGGCAGGGAAGAAATATTGCTTGAATTGTACAGGATAAGTTACAAAACTGTACGGCATCTTATCTTGTCAAACCATGGTGTAGAAGAAGATGCAAAAGATATTTTTCAGGATGCAATAATGGTTATTTTTCAAAAGGTAAGAAAAAATGAATTGCAATTAAGTTGTTCATTGAATACATACATATATTCAGTATGCCGGAATCTGTGGTTGAAAGAATTATCATTGCGTGGCCGTACGGTATACCAATTTGAAAGCACTGAAGAAATCACAGATGAGGATAATGATATTGAATTATGGCAACATTACAATGAAAGAATATCGTTTTACAGGAAAATTTTTGAAGAACTAAGTGAAGACTGTAAACGTATTCTGAAGCTGTTTATGAGTGGCGAAACCATAAGCAATATTACTAGAATTATGGGTTATTCCTCTGAACAACACACGAAAAACCGTAGATATCGTTGTAAATTATCATTAATTCAACGTATCAGAGCTACTTCAATTTATAATGAACTTAAAAATGAAAGTGACGAGGATAATAGAAAAATACCTGGATGGTACGCTAAGCGATGAAGAAAAGAAAGAATTCACCGAATACCTTGAAAAAGACAGTGAATTCAAAGAGTTATTGCAATTGCATGCGGAGGCTAACCGTGCTATCGGTGATGATGCATTTTTTATTTTAAAAGAAAAGTTAAACAGGGCTTATCAGCTTTATGAAACTGAGTCACATAGTTTATCAGAAATAGAAAATAAACTGCACAAAGGATTTAACAAACTGAACAGGAGAATACTTAGCCTGGCAGCAACTTTTCTGCTCATAACAGCTTCTGTATTAGCATGGTATTTATTTTATAATTCTGATACCCGGGGTGATAAGCTTTTTGCAGACTATTATACGCTTTACGACCCCGATATTATATACCGCAGTTTTGAAAAATCAAACGATACTTGGCAGGATGCCCTTTTACTGTACAAAGAACATAAATGGCAGCTTGCTGATAGTTTATTCTCAATTATTCTGAACTCAGATTCAACTGATACAGCTGCCCTGTTTTACAGTGGGATAACAGATATAGAACTTAATCAATTAGAAAGAGCTATTGATAAATTGCAAAAGATAATTAATATAGGCGACAGTGGTTATGTAATTCACGCCAGATGGTATCTTGCATTGCTTTATTGCAAACAAAATGAAACCGACAATGCACGTAAAATGCTCCAACCGTTAGTATCAGAGAACAATTATTATTCAAAAAAGGTCAGAAGTTTACTCAGCCGCCTCTGACCATACTTCGCTTCCTTTGATACCTGATAAAAGAAATAATTCCGGCTGTTACTGCGACTGCTATAATATAGAAAACAGGCATTAAACTATAGCATTTGATTTCATCAGTATCCCCCATAAGTATATAGCCCGACCAGAAATATGGGTGGCTTAATAAGGGGTCAGCTTGTTCGAGATATTTCAGTTTGGCCTTCTGCAATGCCCTTTCTTTTGTTTCACCTTTAAGCATTAAGGAATATAAATTACTGGTAAGCCTTGCACTTGACTTATCAGCCACCGGCCACTGGGTGATGATCAAGCTTCTTACTCCTGCATAAAAAAAACTGCGGCCAAGGCTTATTAGCCCTTCACCTTTACGCATCTTGCCAAATCCGGTATTGCAACTGCTTAAAACAAGCAATTGCGTATTTAGTTTGTTATTATATATTTCGTATGAATATAAAATACCGTCTTCTGCAGTATTTTGTCTGGTAAATAACAAACATGAAAATTGCGGATTGTCCTCATCAATTATGGTATGGCCTGAGATGTGGACTATACTGTATTTACCGGCATATTTTTTAAAGCTAGATTCATCTGCTTTTCTGTCATTGAAAATAACTGCATGCCTTAATTTTCGGAAAAAAGCGATTTCGTCCTGAGTAGCCTGCAGGGACATAAGGCCATTAAAACGAACAGCTTCTGCTGATACTCCATGTGTTCCATACATAGAATAATCAGGAAAAAAAGCGGCAATATATTTCTTATGAGCTTTTGGTTTGCCCTGCAGATTACTTTTCAAAAGCGTGGCTGAATAAGCATAGCTTACCGGAAACTGTTTTGCAAGATACGGGAGGCTGCCGTAATTAATATCTCGGGTAGCTTTGACTGGTTGGGTCAGCAAAATTTCAAAGGGAATCAGATTAAGGTCTTCATCCGGAATAATGATTAATGATTTGCCTTTTATTATTGAAGAAAAAGGAGAAATCAGAATCTTATAAAGATAATATGCATCCTCCGTATATGTTGGTTTCAGCTTTTTGCTTCGTTGAATTAAAGGATTCTTTGAAAGGAAATCACGGATGCGATGTATGGATTCTATAAAAGAAGAATCAATAGACTGCACTGCAATATGTAATTTATCCTTTGTAATGGCAAATATATATAACTCCCTGTAAGTAATAACATATTCAAGGATTACCTGATCAGGCTTTAAAAATTGTTGAATCTCATTAACGGGTGAGGTTTCAAAACTGTATTTCAGATTAAAATAGGTAGGGAAATTTTTTTCAAAGGTCTTTTGAAGTTCGTCATACTGAGTATATAATTTAACCAGTTGTTGATTGTATCCTTGAGCGCCCACTTGCAGAGGCATACTCTTTTCATTTTTCTGAAACTGACTGAATGATACCTGTGATATTTCATTTCTTAGCTTTGTCTCAAGCTGAATTAACGAATCAGGTATGCCTGCATATTTTTTGGCATTCATTTTACGCTGATTCATTAAAAGCACCAGCATTTTACTTTTTTCAGCATATTCAAATGATTTTAATGCAAAGTCAGTATTCCGGGTTACTTCAAAAACATCATGGGATAATTCAACGGTGTTGTTAAACGTTGTTTTGCAGCTTTCAATGTATTCAAGTTCTGAAAGCTCATTATCAATTGAAGCAAGTTTTTTTTCGAGTAATCTGGCACTCAGTTGATAGGTAAGTGCGCTAAATTCTAGATCAGCCAAATTATGCGAAACATCATGATAATAATAATACAGGCAATATGCTTTATAATTCAATACGCTGTTTATGCTTATGTATACGTTAATATGCGAAAATTCAGGGTTTGCATAAATTGATTTATTGTTAAAGCCACTGGTTGAAAAAATCAGTGCACTCTGCAAGGTATCTAATGCGGCCTTATAATTTTTTTGTTTTAGAAAGCATTTTGCCAGATTAACATAAACCAGCTGCCTGTCAAAAATATCATCAGGCTGATTGGCACGAGCTGCCTCGGTAAGGTAATAAATGGCTTTACTTATATTATTTTGGTTTAAATAGAGTTTGCCCAGCCATAGGTTGGTCTGGCAAAGAATAAAGCGATTTTCAAATTCCGGATTATTTTTCGTGCATAAATAAGCTTTTTGATAATACCTTACAGCATCATCAATCCTGTTCATTTTTTCATAAATAGAACCGGTTACCATATAATTATAACATGGCGACAAGCCTGCCTGGTGAGCAAACCGGATGGCATCTGAATTAAGCTCAAGAGCGCTTTGCCATTCATTCCTTTTTTCTGCAATGTAAACCATCCATTGCATAGTATTAAATTTATAATTATTCAGACGTTTGTAATTATACTTTGAAATATTATTATAAACATGCTGAAAATAGGCACTGGCTTTGACATAATCATAAACGATGCCATGGT
>JAJUGM010000157.1 GCA_029268165.1 Bacteroidota bacterium | reverse complement strand
ATTAATACCCACCGGACATGCATTTTCGCAACGGCCGCACATCATACAATTAAGTAATTCAGTAGGTTCAATCTGTTTATATCTTATAGCACGAAGCTGGTAAGCCGACTGAACGTTATTAATCCCTCCTGCAAAGGAAAGTTGACAGGTATCAATACAGATACCGCAGCGTGAGCATGAATGAATTTCAACTTCAGTAAGCGGTGTACGGTGGTCTTTTTCTTTCAGTCCGAAATGCCGTGAGAAGATCAATACTACTTCAGTAGGTATGTGCATATAACGTGAAAAGGGCAAGGCTACAAAGAATACACCCAGGGCAAGGGAATATGCCCACCATGCCGGATAAAACAAAACTGAGGCGGGCAAATGATTACCAAGAAAATCACCAACGCTTCCGGTCAGAAAATCACCGGTTCCATATAATGCATGTGCAAGGCTTTCTGCCAGTAAGCGGAGTGGAAAAATAAGCCATAAAGATATCATTGCCATTTTATCGCCCAATGAAAGCTTGGTGGTACGATTCATACCGAAAGCCCTTGAAACAATTCTCTTTCCCCATGCCAGTAAAACACCTGATAATACCAGCAGAAGCAATAAATCCATTACAAATGAAAATAATTTATGCAACGTAAAAGGATGGGGGTTGGCATGGAAGAACTTAAAAAATATAGGGACATAGGGCATATTAACTGCTGTTGGCTCGTAAATACGACCCTCGAGATTTCCAATTGCGATTAGCAGAAACCAGCCAAAAGCGAGGCTCATATGCATGAATCCCAGCAACAGGTTTTTTCGGAATATTTTCCTGTGCAGTAAACTTTCCCGGATTATTTCCCAGATTGCTGTAAATAGCTTTGTACTAAAAAAACCTTTTCGTATTGCTATTCTGTCGGGTTTCTCCAATTGCAGAAACCATCTGGAATATGTTATAGCCAGATAAATAAATAAAAAGGACAGGCCCAGTGAGAAGGGCAAAACAAAGTAATCGAATTTCATAGTGTTTGAGTATTTTTTACAGCTTGTTGCATCCAGTAAATAATATTTCGTGTGTTTACACCACGGGGGCAGGCGTTGAGGCATTTGCCACACAACCTGCAGCGGAAAATACCGTCTCTGATTTCTTTTTCCTCGCCTCTGCGGGCTAATAAAATCATGCGACGCAGACTGAAATCAGATGCATAGCCGGCAGTACATCCTGATGCACAGGTACCGCAGCTCATGCACCAGTCGATAGATGGTTCTTTTCTCCTTATGTATTTATATACCTGCCTTGTATTCCGGTCAAAGTCAATTTGTCTGTTTGACTGTATGCTATAGCCAAATTCAATCATATAAAGGAGTTTTCGTTTTTGAGTATTTTTGTTGCTATCTTATTTTGCAGGTAATCAGCAATCTCAAATGTAACAGCACCGGCTTCGTTAACGGTTTCTTCAATGGTTTTTGGTCCGCTGGCAGCGCCTATCACAAAAACGCCGGGGATATTTGTCTTGTGAGGAGCAAGGTGTTTATCAGCCTGTTTCAGAAAACCATCTTTTTCTTTTTCGAGTTCCAGATCATGGATGATTTTATTGATGCTCCCTGAAGGTTGCATGCCAACAAGCAACACAAGCAGATCGACATTCATCTTTAACGGACGTGCAATCAATGTGTCTTCAATTTTTATCATCACTGTATGATCCTGGTTCTCAAATGCTTCTGAGAGGCGGCCACGGATAAACTGAATATGATGTTTCACCTGAGCTTCTTTGTATAGTTCTTCAAAGTGGCGCCCAAACATTCTCAGGTCCAAATAAAACATGTATATTTCGCTATCGGGGATCATTTCTTTCAGTTCAATTGCCTGTTTGACTCCGGTAACGCAGCATACTTTGGAACAATGAGGGTTTCCGGCTTTTTCATCACGCGAACCCACGCAGTGTATAAATGCAATCTTTTTGGGTGTTTTCCCCTGAAGCGTTTTAACAGCGCCTGATCTGAACGCTTTTTCAAGTTCCACTGATGTGATTACATTATCGTATATACCATGCCCGTATTCTTCTTTTTTACCGGCATCGAAGATATCAAAGCCCGTAGCCAGCAATATGGCATGCGCTGTAATCATTCTGTTCTGATTCAGGGCAATGGCAAAACCGTCATCATCGTTTTCAATATGTTCAACTTCAGTATTCAGAAGAATATTAATACCAAGCTGAACCCTGGTTTTCAGTCCGTTAAGAACTTCATCGGCCGGCCGTCGTGACGGAAAAAGCGCATGCCACTTATTCAGTTTCCCGCCAAGCTGGTTGGTTTTTTCAATCAGCGTAACTGAAAAGCCCATTTTTGAAAGTTTTGCGGCAGCTTCCATGCCTGCCACTCCTCCTCCTATTACAGCAATGCTTTTCATAATATATTGTTTTTTAAATTATTCAACAACAAGCACTTTAGGTTTTTCAGGAATTCCTATATTTTTTCCTCCTGCTCCCAGATACTTCCTGGATGGGTCAAAAGGAACTCCCATTTTTCTGAGCAACGGTTCGGGTCCTACGTTGTGCATCTGCAAACCAATTTCCCATGGACTATAACCTAAACAAACTGCTGTCAGCTCTTCAAATGTAAGTACGGGTATTCCCTGTCCGTTGTCGCCATAGGTCTTTCCTTCCATTTCGCTAATTGCATATTGCCAGCGATCAAGAAATACGGTGCAACCCGGACAATTTGTAACAATTAAATCGGGTTTGTAAGGTTTCATTGATTCTAATTTAATTTTTGATGCCGAAATGGAATATCCTCTGTTAGCTTTCACTACATATTGTCTGAAGCCGAAACCACAACAATGTCTCCGTTCAGGGTAATCAACAATCTCACCTCCCAGAGCTTCTGCAAGGCCTGCCAGTACATAAGGGTATTCTGCACCACCTACTCCTTTATGCGGAAACATTTTGGCATAATGACAACCAATATGTTCAACAACTCTTAAAGGTTCGCCTGTATTATGATTAATGAGTTTATATCTGGATTTTTGTGCGATTTCATGCCTGAACTTATAAAAAATATCACTGGTATGCGCTAGGTTTACAGGTATTTTAAATTCCCTGCCTGTGGCTTTCCTGAGATATTCTCTTGTTTTTTCCTCAGTTTCAGGGAAATGATGCCAAGTTTCAAGGATTTCAGTATAAATGCCAAAGGATGTGATGCATGAAACAGCAAAATTTTCATAACCGGCGTTTGTCATCAGCGAAAACTGCCGGGCAACCACTGTCATGATTGTTTCCAGCTGAACCACATCAGTGTGATATCCGATTCCTGTGCAGGTTGTGTGCCCGGGATCATCAAAAACATCCCTGCCGAGGTCATGCTGTAGAATTTTTACACAAATCTGCTCAGCGCCCGGAAAAATCTGCTGCCTTACACAGCTTCTTGCAAAATAATAATGATCTTCAGCAATTTCTTTCTGATATTCTCTCCACAATCGTTTCTTTCCTTCAATTTTCATAGATGTCAGCTTTTGTAATGATGATCACTGCTTTTATTATATATCTCATGCATATATTCGCAATTCATACGTTCATCAAATTCAAGCTTCATCTCATCCGCTTTCTCTTTTGATTTTTTTTCAATATTATCATAAAAATCAAGACCCCCGGTTACCTCGAATATTGCATGCAACTCCTTTAGCGAATCGTCAGATATTTTTCTTAAGGCACCTGCATCTCCCTTATATTGTACCCCAAAAAGAGGCAAAAGATCTTCCAGGTTCCTGTTTTGCCATTCCCATGATGGACCTTGTTCAGGATGATCTTCCAGTGTCATTTCTTCGCGATACAGGCAATAGCCGTACTTAAGAATCCAATGCCCAATGGAACGTTTAATGGCTAGTTGCTGTCTTCCTTTCTCAGAGCTGGTAAAAAAGCCTAAACGTATGCTTAAATTTCTCAACGCCATGATAATTAGCCCGGGAGCATTTCCTCGTGGGCAGCGTGTTTTACACGACATGCATTCGCCACAATACCATATTGTATCACCTGTGAGCAAATCATATATTTTGGAATTATCTCTGGTTTGAACCGTATCAACAATAATCCTCGGGTCATAATTGTAGTAATTAGCTGCCGGACAAATAGCTGTGCATGTACCGCAGTTAATACAGGCTGTCAGCCCTTCCTTTATCCGTATATCTTCCTCCAGCATTTTTATGTAATCATCCATTATGGAGTGTTTATAAATTTACAAATCAAATGTACATAACCTTTGCAACCCGGGAAATCGGATATTTTACCAAAAATGAATAGGTATTTTTGCCTATTGGTGGATATAGAATATTAGACACAAGAACCAAGCCCCGAAAACTTTCGTGGAAGAACCAAGAATCAAGATACAAGATATGAGACAAAAGACAAAAGACAAAAGAAAAAAGAATAAGGCATATTATAAAATAATAAGCTCATGTCATCTCCTCCTGTTACCGGAGTAAAATAAGTAAACTGAAGAGTTGAGATTTATGAGATAATTATGAAGTTTTCTGATGAGAAAAGGTAAATATGAGGATAATTATTAATTTTCATCTATTAATTTAAAAACCTGATTATGCATAAACTAAATGTCAGATTCTGTTATTTTTTTCTTTCAGTGATTCTGAGTGCTCATGTTGCTCAGGCCAGAGAAATAATCACGTTGCAAACAAACTGGAAATTTGCTCGTGGTCATTATGAAGATGCCTTTAAGCCGCAGTTTGACGATACCCAATGGAAGGATATTAATATACCGCATGACTGGGCAATTGAAGGGCCGTTTATTGTCGATGGTGACGGGAATACCGGAAAGCTGCCATGGAAAGGAGAAGGATGGTACCGGAATCATATGTTTATTCCTGAAAAATATATCGATAAAACTGTTTATTTGATATTTGACGGAGTAATGGCATTCCCCGAGGTTTTTATTAACGGAACGCTCGCAGGTACATGGGACTATGGATATAATTCATTTTATCTTGACATTACCCGGTATATTCATTTTGGTAAGGAAAACCTCATTGCCGTTCATGCCGACACACGCAATCATGAGAGCCGGTGGTATCCTGGTGCAGGCATTTACCGTAAAGTGCAGATGGTGGTGGTTGATAAGGTTCATGTAGGTATTTGGGGTACTTACGTAACTACGCCAATTATTAAACCTCATGCTGCTGATATACGTGTAATCAACACTTTATGCAACTCGTCATTAAATGATGAAACGAATATTACGGTTGAAAACATTATTCTTAGCCCTAAAGGTATTGAACTTGTAAAAAAATCGGTTAGTTTTTCACTTAAAGGAAACAAAAGTAAAGAGATTGAAACCAATATAACGCTTTCAAATCCTCAGCGATGGGATATTGATAATCCTGTTTTATATAAGGTTAAAACTATCGTTTACAAAGGAAATGAAATAGCTGATATCTGTTTTACAAATTTTGGCATAAGGTCGATACGTTTTACACCCGATAATGGTTTTTATCTTAACAACCGAAGGGTGCAGCTAAAAGGTGTCAATTTGCATCATGACCATGGTTTGCTTGGCGCAGCATTTTTTCCGCGTGCTATGGAACGTCAGCTTGAAATAATGAAAGCTATGGGCTGCAATGCAATTCGCACCAGCCATAATATGCCCGCACCAGAGCTGTTGGATTTATGTGACCGGATGGGATTACTTGTTTTTAATGAAGCATTTGACAAGTACGATAAACGGGCTGATATTACCGAACAAACCGATTTTGAGGAATTTGCACATCGGAATATCAGGAATTTTGTTGTGCGCGACCGCAATCACCCATGCATATTTATATGGAGTGTTGGTAATGAAATTCATGACGTGCAAAGAAACATGAATAACGGATTCAGTAAGTTGCATACTATGGTAAATTATGTCCGCAGGTATGACCCTACAAGGCCGGTTACTATGGTATGCGACGATTATCAGAGCGCAAGCCTTCGCCATTTTGATTATTACGATGTGCATTCATGGAATTACGGCCGTCGATACCGTCTGGCGAGGCAGATGGAACCCAATAAACCGGTTATCATAAGCGAATCGGCATCAACGGTAAGCACACGCGGATTTTATGAATTGCCCCTTCCAGCGAATAAGACCGATTTTACCACATCGCTGCAGGTAAGTTCATACGATTTAAATGCCCCCGAATGGGCCGAGCTGGCTGATGATGATTTCATGTGGCAGCAGGAAGAAGAATATGTAGCCGGTGAGTTTGTCTGGACTGGTTTTGATTATTTAGGTGAACCCACGCCATATACCAACCAGTGGGTTAAAGAACATGGCTTATCAGATTCTGCAGCATCCCGAAGCTCATATTTTGGCATAGTTGATTTGTGCGGCATTCCAAAAGACAGATATTATTTATATAAAAGTTACTGGAAACCCGAAGAAACCACTGTACATATTTTGCCTCACTGGAACTGGAAGGGAAAAGTAGGTGAAAATATTCCGGTATTTGTTTACACCAACGGTGATTGTGCTGAACTTTTTCTTAATGGAAAATCACTGGGTATCAAATGTAAAAATCCGGCCTCGGTAAATTCAACCGAACGCTTCCGATTAATATGGAATGACGTGGTTTATCAACCGGGAGAATTAAAGGCTGTTGTCTACAAAGCGGGTGAAGTTATAGGCTCAAACAGTATAAAAACAGCTGATGAACCTTATAAAATAGTGCTTTCAGCTGACCGCAGGTCATTGGCCGCCGATGGTAATGATCTAAGTTATATTCTCATTGAGGCTTATGACAAAAATAATACGCCCTGTCCTTGGGCTGAAAATAAGATTAAAATTACTGTTAAAGGTTCAGCATCTATTGCAGGAATTGGAAACGGCAATCCGCAATCATTTGATACATTCAGGTCAGATTCGGTCAATTTGTTTTTCGGGAAAGCTATGGTGATAATCAGAGCCGGAGATAAAAAAGGTTCTGTTACAATATCTGCCTCATCAGAAGGATTAATTAAGGATGAAATAACTATTGCAATTAATTAAGAAATAATGCTTTATCTGACATTTATGTTTTAATGTGACAATGATATTAATCTTCTAATGTGGTAATTTAAATTGAGATACTGATTTACTGATCAGGTAATTTTATTAATAGTTTGCTTTATGCCTGTTTTTTTGTATTGAAATCGGATTAAATTAGCACTTAATACAAAAAAATAAGGCCATGCATTTTTATAATTCAACGTTTTTTGATTTTGTGGTTCTGCCTCTATTTATTTTTTTATTAAGGATATGTGATGTTTCTATCGGGACCATGCGAATAATATTTGTTTCAAAAGGGTTGAAGAGGATAGCCCCTGTATTTGGATTTTTTGAGGTGTTAATCTGGATATTAGCCATAAGTCGCATTATGGCTAATCTGGATAACTGGGTTTGTTATGTAGCTTATGCAGGCGGTTTTGCAACGGGCAGTTATGTGGGTATGTTACTTGATGAGAAACTTGCGATAGGTTTTGAAATGGTAAGGGTAATAACCAAAAAAGATGCAGGCGCTTTGGTTAATGCTTTAAGAAATGAAGGTTATGGGGTTACTTTTGT
>JAJUGM010000156.1 GCA_029268165.1 Bacteroidota bacterium | reverse complement strand
GGTTTTTGTGAAAACACTAGTTTACCTGTTTTCCATGCTAAAAAATTAAGGTCATCATTCTCAATACATTTTAATTCCTTCCCTTTTTCCAATATACCAGTTTTTCCGGAATCGACTTCAATTTTTATATTATCTTTCTGAATAAGTGATCCAAATTCTACTTTACCTTCTGTAACCGATACAGTTATTAATGGTTCATCTTTTAAAGCACGAACATTAAATGTTGTTCCCAAAACACGTATATAGGATTGATCCGTGTGAATAACAAAGGGCTTTTTTATATCTTTTGCTATTTGAAAGAAGGCCTCTCCATAGAACTCTATTTCTCTTATATTCTTTCTGAATTTTGATGGATAATTAATAAAGGCTCCTTTATTGAGCGTTACAATGCTATTATCTGGCAAATACAAATCAACAGGATGATCAGTTTCATTTATTTTGGATAAAAATTTAGGTTTGGTTAACTGATGAAATAATAACCAGCTTCCGGCAATTATTAAAAATAATGCAGCAATTCTTATGATGAGAAATACCGATATCTTATATTGTTTTTTTGATAAGCCTATCCGATTTTCATAATTTGAAAGTTTGTCATTTACTTTTTTCAGTGCTTCTTCAATATCAGGAAAATAATTTTTATTTTCATCAGGAAATTTCTCCCATATATTCCTTAACTGAGTATAGAGTTCAAAGTTTTGATCACTATCTTCAATCCATTTCCTGACTTTATCTGACTCTTTATTTGTGGCCTGTCCGGTTATATATTTAGCCAGCAATTTATATGGTATTTTGGCTTCCATTATTTATATTTGTTTTATGACAAATAATGTCTTTTTATCCCCCAAAAAGAAAATATAAAAAAATATACAACAGGTGCAATAATGGCTTTAATTGTTGTCTTAATTTATTAAATGCAATACCCATTTGATTTTCTACAGTTTTTTTTGATATTGAAAGATAATCGGCAATTTCTTCATAGGTAAGTCCATCTATGCGGCTTAGCTCAAAAATTTCTCGACATTTGGGCGGTAATAACTTGCAGGCATCATCCAATGCTTTTCTCAGGCGTTCTTCATTGTTATTTTCCTGCACTATTTCTTCGGTCAAAGAAACATTCTTTTGTGCTTCAGCTAAATGATAGTTATGAATCTGGTTTTTCTTAATTTCATTAATAGATTGATTTCTTACAGCTGCATATAAATAGGCTAATAAAGAAGTTGATATATTAATCTGGTCTTTTTGCTGCCATAAACGAACAAATACATCCTGTACAATTTCTTCTGCTATAGGTTGTGAAACAATATACCTGCAGGCAAACCTGCAAAGCTGAACATAATATTTTCTGAATAGGTCATCAAAAGCAGTTTTGTTATTCTGCTTTATTAATAAAAATAACTTTTTATCATCAGATGACATAGAAACAAATTTACAAAAACGCACTATATCATCAGCACTATAATGATTAACTTTTCAACGGCCTACAATAAATTGAAAAGCTGCTTTTTTTATTTCCTGCGTATTGGCTGTAAAATGGTTAATATTGCTCCGGCAAGCACAACAAATGCACCAATAAGGCCGGTAAGTGTAAAATGTTCTTTCTGAATCCATGTAACGTCAGTTGAACTGAGAATGCCCATAATCATAAAAGTCAGTATAGGATTTAAAATAATTATAACGCTAACCTTGTTGGCCTCCAGATGCTTAATTGCTAAAGAAAGGGTAC
Organism: Bacteroidota bacterium; assembly: GCA_029268165.1. GTDB lineage: Bacteria > Bacteroidota > Bacteroidia > Bacteroidales > UBA10428 > UBA5072. The sequence continues at coordinate 5,837 of JAJUGM010000156.1, read as the reverse complement.
CATAAGCAATGAGGGTATTAAGGCCAAGAAAAACTATAATTAGCCAGTCAATTAAAGAAAGATGAAGAAAACCTGAAAAGTGCACAAGCGGCATATATAACAATACTGGCAATCCAAAAATCACAAGGTTTAATTGCATGGGAGGATATTTCTGTATAAGCATTTTTACGAATATCGTATATATTGCCCACATAAAAGCAGCAATAAATACCCAAATTATACCCGACTGGTAATACTGAATCTGGTTGTGTAACAATTTCATCTGTTCATGGTAAAATAGTATTAGTCCGCTTATTACCAACAGAAGACCAAAAATTTGCCTTAATACAATTTTCTCTTTAAAAAAAAGAAATCCTGATAATGCGAGCAAAACCGGACCTGTCTGGATAAAAATTTGGGCAATGGAAGGTGTTGTTAGGTGTACTCCTTCAATAAATCCATAATAATTTACTGCCAGACACAAGGAAGCTATAATAAGCAATAAGGGGGGGCGCCTAATAATTTTCAGGTATGTAGGTTTTCTGAAATAATAAAAAATAAACAATCCGAAAAAGGCAAGGGAAAATCTGAACCAGGTAATATCAACAGGCGAGAGATTATTAAGAGATACTTTCAGAGCCACGGCTAAAACGCCCCACATCACAGCTGTGATGCAGGCAAATACAATGCCTTTTAATGAATTAGTCGTATTAATCATTAAGAAAGGAATTCCTCATGTTACTTCAGATAAGAATCAACTGCCTTTGCAAGATTACGACCATGATAAATGGCTCTGACAACGAGGCTGGCACCCATAACTGAATCACCGGCAGCAAATATTTTAGGATTATTGGTTTGAAAATTTTGATTTACTTTAATATTTCCCCTATTATCAAGCTCAATACCGAATTCGTTTACTAGTCCTTCATGAACACAATGAACAAAACCCATTGCTAATAAAACCAAATCAGCATCCATAAGATATAGGGATGATGGGTTTTCGGTCATTTGCATTTTACCGTTTGATGGACTCCACGTTACTTCAACCAATTCAATTTTACTTACATGTCCTTTTTTCCCTATAAATTTTTTGGTTGATAAACTCCATTTTCTGTCACATCCTTCTTCGTGTGAACTTGAATACCTTAATACATTTGCCCAGAATGGCCACGGATTGTCAACAGTGCGTTTTTCAGGTGGTTTAGGCATTATTTCTATCTGAGTTACCTTTTTTGCACCTTGACGAATTGCTGTACCGACACAATCTGAACCGGTATCGCCACCCCCTATTACCACAACCAGTTTATCTTTTGCATTAATACGCTCGGTATCTGCAATTGTTTTTCCACTATTTATTTTATTCTGCTGTGTGAGATAATCCATAGCAAAGTGTATTCCTTTCAGGTCTCTTCCTTCAACCGGTAAATCGCGAGGTTTCATGGCGCCTATGGCAAGACATATTGCGTCAAAATCATTTAATAAATCTTCACCTTTAATATCCATGCCGACATGAGTATTTGTTTTAAAATGTAATCCTTCTTTTATTAAAACTTCAAGACGCCTGTCAATTATTTTTTTATTCAGTTTAAAATCAGGGATACCATACCTTAATAACCCTCCCGGTTCTTCATCCTTTTCAAATACAGTAACATGATGACCCCATTTATTAAGCAGATCAGCACATGCAAGGCCTGCAGGTCCTGAACCTATTACAGCTACCTTTTTGTTTGTTCTTGTTTTTGGCGGATTGGGAACAATAAATCCCATTTCAAATGCTTTTTCAGCTGCGGCAGCTTCATTTTCGCGAATTGTAACAGGCTCTTCATGTATATTAAGCGTACAGGCATGTTCACATGGTGCCGGACAAATTCGTCCGGTAAATTCAGGAAAATTATTAGTAACATGAAGTATGTCAATTGCTTCCTTCCAGTTTCCGCGATAAATAGCATCCTGCCATTCAGGCATATTATTTTTTACCGGGCACCCCCATTGACAAAATGGTACGCCGCAATCCATACATCTTGATGCCTGATCTTTACGGTCTTGCTCATTTAGCGTTTGCTCAACCTCTCCATAGTCATAAATACGTTCATTCAAAGGCCGATATCCGGCAGCTTTTCGGCCTATCTGCATAAATCCCTTTGGGTTTCCCATAATGGTATATTTTAATATTTAAATCACATACTAATAATGAAAATGAGGTTCATCCTCTGTTTGTTTAATTTTTTCAAGTATTTTACTGATTTTTTGTTCTTCAAGTACTTTCTTATATTCAAGAGGTATGACTTTAATAAATTTGGGAAGATACTCATCCCAGTTTACCAGGATTTGTTCAGCCAGTTCACTTCGTGTATAAATGTAATGATTGTTAATTATCTGTTGAAGCTCATCAATATCATCTTTATCCCCGACAGCTCCAAGCTCTACCATTCCCTTGTTACAAAAGTAATCAAAATTGCCATTCACATCAAGAACGTATGCGATACCACCACTCATACCTGCGGCAAAATTACGACCAGTTTTACCCAAAACAACAACTCTTCCGCCAGTCATATATTCACAACAGTGATCACCAACTCCTTCAACCACAGCTATAGCACCGCTGTTTCTTACACAAAATCTTTCTCCTGCTACTCCTCTGATATAAGCTTCACCGCTTGTAGCCCCATAAAGAACTGTATTCCCAATAATTATATTTTCCTCAGGTTTGAAAGAAGAGCCTTTGGGAGGAACAACGATAATTCTGCCACCCGAAAGTCCTTTCCCAAGATAATCATTGGAGTCTCCTTCAAGCTCAAAATGCACTCCTTTTACTAAAAAGGCTCCAAAAGATTGGCCTGCAGATCCTTTAAATTTGCAAATTATGGTACTATCAGGTAATCCTTTTTCACCATATTTTCTGGCTATTTCACCTGACAACATGGCTCCAACCGTTCGGTTTGTATTTCTAATTTCTTTTGAAACCCATACTTTTTCAAAATTCTTAATAGCTTTATTTGTGAGTTTGATTAACTCAATGTCCAGAATATCATCAATTTTATGTCTTTGGGGTGAGACAAAATGTGTGGCATATATTAATGCTTCTTCAGGTCTGAATAAAATTTTTGATAGGTTAATTTTACTGGCTTTCCAGTGTATAATGTCATCTCTTTGAACTAGTAAATCAGACCTGCCTACAATTTCTTCAAATCTTCTGAACCCCATCTCTGCAAGGATTTCTCTTACTTCCTGGGCCATAAACCTGAAATAGTTTATCAGGTATTCAGATTTTCCGATAAAGCGCTTACGGAGTTCGGCATTTTGTGTAGCCACGCCAACAGGGCAAGTATTAAGGTGGCATTTCCGCATCATCACACAACCAAGTACAATAAGAGCTGCTGTTGCAAATCCGAATTCTTCAGCGCCTAATAGCCCGGCATAAATTACATCACGTCCGGTTTTAAGTTGCCCGTCTGTTTGCAGCACCACCCGATCACGCAGATTATTGAGAACAAGTGTTTGTTGTACTTCTGAAATTCCAAGTTCCATAGGTAATCCTGCATGTTTTATTGAACTGGCAGGGCTTGCTCCAGTACCACCTTCACATCCACTGATAGTAATACTATCGGCATAAGCTTTTGCTACGCCTGCAGCTACAGTCCCTACACCTTTTTCTGAAACCAGTTTTACATTAATTCTTGCTTCAGGATTTACACATTTCAGGTCGAAAATAAGCTGAGCCAAGTCTTCGATGGAATAAATATCATGATGCGGAGGTGGAGATATAAGCGTAATTCCAGGTGTGGAATGCCTTAATCTGGCAATTACTTTGTCAATTTTATATCCCGGAAGTTGTCCCCCTTCACCAGGCTTGGCGCCTTGCGCAATTTTTATTTGTATTTCCTCAGCATTAACAAGATAATTGGTTGTAACCCCAAATCGTCCCGATGCTACCTGTTTTATAGCACTTCGTTTTAAGGTTCCATCAGGTTCTGGTTTAAATCTTTCAGAATCTTCGCCACCCTCACCAGTATTACTGCGGCCACCAATTGCATTCATAGCAATAGCCATGGCTTCGTGCGCTTCTTTGCTGATTGAACCAAATGACATAGCCCCGGTTACAAATCGCTTCATGATTGATTCTGTCGGCTCTACTTCCTCTATTGGCACAGGTTTACCTTTTCTAATATTTACACATCCTCTTAAAAAGTGAGGCCTCCGGTTTTCATATTCAACCTGTGCGCTGAATTCTTTATATTTTGCATAATTGTTTGTTCTTGTCGCCCATTGCAACAGACCAATAGTATCAGGGTTCCAGGCATGAAATTCGCCATCAGTGCGAAAATGATAAAATCCTTCATTATGTAAATTCTTTCTTACAGTATTCGAATTACTATATGCCCGTTGATGACCTTGTATTGCTTCCATTGCAATCTCTTCAAGGGTAATGCCGCCAATCCGTGAATCAGTACCGGTAAAATATTTATCAATTACATCATTCGAAATACCAATTGCTTCAAAAATTTGAGCACCATGGTAACTTCTCAATGTTGAAATCCCCATTTTCGACATAACTTTCAATAATCCTTTGTCAATAGACTTTATATAATTCTCACGGGCCGAAACATAATCCAATTCGATTTCACCGTTCTCACAAAGTTTTTCAATTATTGCAAAAGCGCCGTATGGATTTACCACACTTGCTCCATAGGCAAATAAAAGGGCAAAATGATTGACTTCTCTTGGTTCAGCTGACTCCAGAATTAGTCCAACCTGCATTCTCTTTTTGGTTGAAATAAGATGATGATGCACTGCTGAAACGGCCAGGATTGATGGAACAGGAACCATCGATTCGGAAATATTCCTGTCTGAAAGAATGATAAAATTCCTTTTGTTGTCAACAGCCTGTTCTGCTTTTCTACAAATTTCATCCAGTGCCGTCTCAAGACTTTTACCTGGATTCTTTTTATCCAATGCAAATACAATGGGTATAATTTCGTGTGAAAATTCATTCTGATCAAGATTTTTTATCTTTCCTAAATCAGTGTTGGTAACTATTGGACTTCTGAACTTAATTAACTTACAATGGGAAGGCGATTCAACAAGCAGATTTCTCGAAACCGATCCAATATAATGTGTAAGCGACATAACCAGGCTTTCTCTTATAGGATCAATAGGAGGATTGGTAACCTGAGCAAAATGCTGGCGGAAATAATTAAATAACCTTTGAGGTTTATCAGACATTATAGCCAACGGAATATCATTACCCATTGAACTTACTGGCTCCTGACCGTCACGAGCCATAGGCTTAATCAATACCTCAATATCTTCTTTTGTATATCCAAAAACATTCAGATACTGTTCATATTTGTCTCCCAGGCTTGTAGGTACTCTTTCCTTGACCTTAATGTCTCCTAATTCTATTCTATTTTCTTTCAACCAGTTAGCATATGGATTTCTTTCTGTCAACTGTCTTTTCAACTCTTCGTCGGGAACTATAATGCCAAATTTTGTATCAACAAGTAATATTTTACCTGGCCTCAGACGTCCTTTTTCTTTTATTTGCTCCGGCGGGAAATTTTGAACTCCAACCTCAGAAGCCATCACAATAAGGTCGTCTTTCGTGATGATATATCTTGATGGCCTTAATCCGTTTCTGTCTAATGTGCCTCCTATATAACGCCCGTCACTAAATACTATAGATGCAGGGCCATCCCAGGGCTCCATAATAGTTGAATGGTATTCATAAAATGCTTTAAGGCTGTCAGGAATTGGATTTTTATCATTCCATGATTCGGGAATAAGCATACTTAAAGAATGTGGTAATGATTTTCCGGTAAGGACAAGAAATTCAAGTGCGTTATCCAATGAAGCAGAAT
>JAJUGM010000155.1 GCA_029268165.1 Bacteroidota bacterium | reverse complement strand
TTCTTGCCCAATCTACTTTTCTTCTGCCGGAAGTATTATTAACACTATTAACTGTTCTGACATTTCATTCATATTTACATGGGAATAAAATGCTTACAGCTTTATGGCTGACGTTAGCTCTTTTCACAAAAGAAAGTGGAATTACTATTTGGATTTCTATAGCTTTTTTTACCTTGCTGAAGGCAATTAAAAATATTCGGAGTAAAAGCTGGTTAGATGTCTTAAAATCTTTTTCTTACCTGTTGATTCCCATTTCATTAATTACTATCTTTTTTGTAATTCAGAAGTTAAGGGTTGGATGGTTTTTTTTCCCTGAACATATTGGTTATATTACGTTTAAAACTTTTTTCCATAAGTTAGACAGACGAATTTCATACTTATTTATTTATATGGGCAGAAACCTGATAACAATTGCAGGCCTGATAGCACTATTTATCCTTATCATCAGAAAAGATAAAGAACTGAAACAAAAAAGAGAGGTAATCCTATATTTTTTACTTTATTCTGTTTTATATCTTATATTTTCATCCGTTAATTTTTATACCAAAAGGTATTTATTGCCTGTTTTGCCTTTTACGATTACTGTTTTCACTTTTATGATTTATGAAGCGTTCAGAAAATATAAGTTAGCCCTGATGGGTATATTTCTAATTTTAATGATTAATAATTTGTGGTTCACAATTACGGGAATGATGATACATTAGGATACAGGGACATGATTTTCGTGCATAAAAAAGCAGTGGATTATTGTGAGCAAAATTCATTTTATGATAAAACGATTGCAGCACATTTTCTTATGTACAAAAACATGACGGATAAGACCCTGGGATATTTAACCAGTGATAAGGCATTTGAAAAGGTCAGTACTTCCATTGACAGTACAACTGATCTGGTAATAATCAGCAGTGTTGACCACGACAAAATATGGTATGACAAGATTAAGGAATATAAGGGAACTTTAATAAAAAGGTTCGAACGTAAACATTGCTGGGCTGAAATACAAAAACTAAAGTAATGCTATATATAAGTCAATCTTGCATTCATAAATAAGCTGACCCTTATGTAAAACCATGAAAGGGATAATTACCAATTTGTATTTTTTAACAAATATGCTTCTGCCTCGGTTGACCATAAACCTTTATTGTTTGCACAAATAGCATATAAGTCCCTGAAAAACGGATTTTTCTTTCCTTTTTCCTGAAAATCGTCAATGGCTGTCAGTTCCATATTTATATGCATGTACATCAGTTTTTTACCCCCCGGTATTTCCGGTAAATGAAGTGTGGTGTCAATAACGGCATCAATGCCTCCGATATGTGTAACCAGACCGGCCGGATCGAGCCCTTCAGAGAGATAAAGCAATGCTTCGCGCATGTCGTCATTATTTCCGCCTGATGTTCCCACGACATGAGTAGACTCATAATGCAACTTATAAAAATTCAGATTAGCCTTAAAATCAGGATCCGAGGGCCCGGCAAAAAAATTAAGGCATCCGTCTCGGGAAAGTAACTGGTCGGCCTGTTCAATGACTGCCGTTACAGGTGCAAAAACAAAAACATCGTTGTATCCTTTACCGTGCGTAAAACTAAGCAAATGTTCAACAGGATTCTCAGTTTTGGTTGTATGGATATATTCTAATTTAATACCTTTTTCTGCTGCCAAGGCCGGTGGTATAAGCTTTTCAGCTTTTTTAATTCTCTCCTCATCAATATCAGTTACAATAAGTAGTGCAGGTCGTAAATCTTTACGGTGAATTACATAATTCACTGCTGCGAGTCCCATCGGCCCGGCAGCCGCAAGTAAGGCCATATTACCACCGTTTACTATTTCCATATTATGTTTGTATGATCCCGGTGTTGTATGATAATTGGCATGCATTGCTCCAATTACACACGATAAGGGTTCTGCCAGTGAGGCAGGATAAAACCCCTCACCGGTATATGGCAATAAACAATCATGCTCCATAACTTCATCAGGAATAATCACATAAGTAGCATCACCACCAATATATTTGTATGAATAACCCGGTGCGCTTAACAAGCCCACAGGGCCCTTTTCATAATTGATGGCAGGCTGAATGGAGAATTTCTGACCGGGATGAAAATGATCAGACCATTTTTTGCCAATCTGTAACAGTTCTCCTGCAAATTCATGACCTATAATAACCGGATTAACACCTATATCAGCCGGAACCCTTTTGTGTTCAGGTCCCTGGACTACCGCTTTGTATGACGACATACAAAGCGAATCACAAACTACCTTTGCAAGTATTTCATTATCTTTTACAGGCGGAAGTTCAAATTCTTCAAGCCTGAGGTCTTTTTTCCCGTATAAGCGGACAGCCTTTGTTTTCATATACGTTAATTAATTCTACATTCCTGACTCCTTGCTCTTGATTCTTGATTCTTGATTCTTGACTCTGTTTTTCATACCCCCATTTTAGTCTTTCTTATTTTTTCTGAATCAGTAAAATTATTAACGGGTTTATGCCCTGGTAGTGGTATAATCTTTTCGTGAATAGCATCAATTATCCATTCAGGTTGGGGGAAAAACCATTTTTCGAGCTCGTAAGCGGGGGTAATCCAGTTTCTCGAGCCGACAACGACTGGAGGTGCATCAAGGTAATCAAATGCCAATTCAGTAATATTTTGTGCCATATCTTTCAGAAATGATCCGCGCTCACAGGCATCACTGGCAAGGATTATCTTACCCGTTTTTTTCACTGATTCAATAACAGGTTCATAATTAAATGGCACAAGTGACCGTGCATCAATAATTTCAGCAGATATACCATATTTTTCCTTAAGTATGTTGGCTGCTTCTATTGCCGGGTAAAGAGTAGCGCCAATAGTTAACATAGTAATATCATTACCTTGTCTTTTAATATCAGGTTCACCCAAAGGAATCTCATAATATTCAGCAGGAACACCGCCTTCGTGAAATTGTTCACCAACATCATAAATCCGTTGACTTTCAAAGTATATTACGGGATCGCTGCCATTTAATGCAGCATTCATAAGGCCTTTGGCATCAAAAGGTGTAGCAGGGAAAACTACTTTAAGTCCAGGGATATGAGCCACAAGTGACGACCAGTCCTGGGAATGCTGCGCACCATACTTTGAACCGATGGAAACCCTGAGGACAACGGGCATTTTTATTAAATTACCGCTCATAGCCTGCCATTTGGGAAGCTGATTAAACACTTCATCTCCACTGCGCCCGAGAAAGTCGCAATACATAATTTCGGGGATTACCCTGCCGCCGCACATAGCATAGCCAATAGCTGTGCCTACAATAGCTCCTTCGGAAATGGGTGTATTGAAGAGCCTGTGATAAGGTAAGGCCTCGGTAAGTCCCCTGTAAACTGCAAAAGCACCTCCCCAGTCGCGGTTTTCTTCACCATAAGCTATAAGCGTTGGATCTTTATAAAAACGGTCGATGATTGCTTCAAAAATTCCATCCCGCAACTGAAATAATTTCATTTTGCTGTGAAGTTTGCCTTCTTTATCATAAGCGAAACGTTCTTTTTTTGCTAATTGCTGTACTCTGGGATTTTCATGCAACGGATGATTTACTTCAGGCTTTCCTTCTGCCATTGCGCTTACCGACTGATTGGAAAACATCATGTTACCAATTAATTCAGGATTTCGGTCAAGGTCCATCCTGGGTGAAATGTTGTCATCGGTAACAAGTTTAAGCATTTCAAAAATAATATTTCTGACGCCTGTCCAGACATCATCCAACTGTTTTTGTTTTGCTATGCCTGCTTTTAAAAGCGCAGATCCGAATGCAGCAATACAGTCCTGTTGCTGCCATGCTTCAATTTCTTCCTTTGACCTGTATGATGAAGCATCAGAGGGTGAATGTCCGCAGAACCGATATGTAGTAACTTCGAGCAATACAGGTCCCTGTTTTTGTTCAATAATTGTACGTTTACGTCGGTATGCATCAATAACGGCAAGTGGGTTATAACCATCCACACGCTCGGCATGCATCTGATAAGGGTTAACGCCTGCCCCGATGCGGGCAGCCATGCCATAACCCATTGTTTCGCCGCTTGTTTGGCCACCCATGCCATATTGATTGTTCATAATATTAATTATGAGCGGCAAACCGCCTTTCATATCGCCCTCCCACAATTTTTCATACTGGTCCATGGTGGCAAATGAAATACCTTCCCAAACAGGACCGCATGCCATACTGGCATCGCCAATATTTGCCACAACAATTCCGCCTTTGCGATTAACTTTTTTAAACAAAGCTGCACCTACTGCAATATCGCCACTGCCACCAACAATAGCATTGTTAGGATATACGCCAAAAGGTGTAAAAAAAGCATGCATACTTCCCCCCAGACCCCGGTTAAAACCTGTATCCCTGGCAAAAATTTCGGCCAGCGTACCATAAACCAGGAATCGTCGGGCAAGCGATTTCACCTCGCCATTGAAATCTTTTGCAACTATTTTTACTATCCTGCCATCAAAATAGGAATTCATAACTGCTTCCAGTTCATTTTCATTTAGCTGATGGATTGCGCTCAGACCTTTTGCCAGTATTTCGCCGTGACTGCGATGCGAACCAAATATAAAATCATTTACAGTAAGTGTAAAGGCCATCCCCACCGCAGCTGACTCCTGTCCGATTGATAAATGAGCCGGCCCCGGGTGATTATATTTTATTCCATTATATTCGCCTGTGGTTTTAATCAGGTTGAGCATGGTTTCAAACTCCCTGATCAGCACCATGTCATGATAAATCCTCAGAAAATCTTCCGTCGAATAGTTGTTTTTTTCTTCCTCAACTGACTTATTATACTGGTTTACCGGGATAGGATTAAAATTGATAAAACCAGGTTTTCTGACTTCATTCGGATCGATAAACAGATTTTTCGGCATATTTCAATAATTTATTTATTCATTAACACCTTAAATTATCAGCATATTAATACAATCCAATTACCTCTTTAATTATTTCAGATACTGTCGGATGGGGGAAGACAATTTCTTTCAGCTCGTTTACCGTGAGTTGGGCTTCAATGGCTATAGCGGCACCAAAAATAAGTTCAGATGCAGGATTACCAATGATATGTACACCTATTATTTCGTTGTATTTTTTACCTGCAACAATTTTGCACATTCCCTGAAAAGAGTCATTTTCGGTTACAAACCTACCTGAGTAAGTCATTGGCAGTGTATGAACTTCTACATCAAGTCCCTTGGCCGTAGCCTCATTTTCGGTGAGTCCAACCACAGCAATTTCCGGATTTGTATATACTACGGCCGGTATTGCATGATAACGCATCCGTTGGGGTTTGCCTAAAATATGACTAACTGCTACTTCTCCCTCGCGGCTGGCTGTGTGTGCCAGCATTGAAAATCCTGTCACGTCGCCAGCTGCATAAACATTAGGGATATTGGTGCGGCAAAGCCCGTCGATTTTAATACCTCCATTGGATAATTCAACACCGAGATTTTCAAGTCCGATGCCACGAATAACTGGCCTGCGTCCGGTGCTTATAAGTATTTCATCAGTCTTTAATTCAAGTTCCTGGTGATCTTTGGTAATAACAATATTCTTTTCTTTAACTTCAGTCACCTGCGCTTTCAGATGAATATCAATACCTCTGCCTAATAATTCCTTACGCAATAACTGACTAATATCCTTGTCAATTCCGGGCAATATCTCGTCAGTCATTTCAATAATACTTATCTTTGTACCGAGTGAACTAAAAATACTGGCAAATTCAATTCCAACAACACCTCCGCCAATAATTGCCAACGAGTGAGGAATATGATTAAGGCTTAGAATTTCACGGTTTGTAAGAAATGGGTATTTATCAAGACCTTTAATTCGGGGGACTGACGGTTCAGAACCTGTGCAAATAATCAGATTGCGGCATTCATATTGTTCATTGCCTGCCCTGATGGTAACAATTCCATTTTTGTTATCCAGTATTTCTGCTTTTGACCTGAAAACATCAACATGATTATTTTTCATTTTCAACTCAACGGCGGCTCTTAACTTTTTGACCACTTTATCTTTACGGGCCATCATGACAGCGAAATCGGGTAATACATTTGTGATGTTTACGCCGTATTTCTCTGCATTTTTAGCATAGTCAAGGAGTTTGGCCGAAAACAGTAACGTTTTTGTTGGTATGCAACCCTCATTAAGGCACACTCCGCCCATGGTTTTTGATTCAAAAAGAGCTACTGAAAGCTTATTTTTACCAGCTTTTTCAGCCGCCACATATCCGGCAGGCCCGCCACCTATAATTCCAATATCGTACATGTCAGAACCTTAATTATTATTAACTATTAATGTTTTTTAAATATGGTTAAGATATCAGCCGATCATCAAAATTTTGAATTTCTCTGCATATTTCGGCAAGGAATTTAGTTGCCGGCCCGCCATCAACTGCACGATGGTCGTATGTTAGTGAAAGCCCTATAAACGGAGCAAATTCAAAAACATGATCCTCACGTAGTCTGGGTCTGTGTAATATGGTATTCACGCCGAGTATAGCAACCTGAGGAAGGTTAATAACAGGGGTAAACATTTCAACACCGTAATTTCCCAGGTTTGTAACAGTAAAAGAAGCATTTTCGGCAATTAGTAAATCGGGATTGATACTTCCACTCCGGCATTGCATAGTTAGTTTTTTAAGTTCATCTGACAGTTCTGTAAGTGAAAGTGAAGATGCATTACGTAACGAAGGTACCATAAGGCCGCGATCAGTATCAACAGCAAGGCCGAGATGAACACTTGAAAAATAGCGGATGCTGTCGCCCATAAAATGGGCATTTAGCGAGGGATGTTTTTGCAGTGCACGAACAACGGAAAAACAAATCAAATCGTTCAGTGTAATATTATGGGGATAGCCATTTTCAAGCATAGTTTTTACCTTTTTCCTGGCCGCAAGCAGGCGGCTAACTTCAGCGCTCATGTGGTGTGTTAGCTGAGCAGAGTTCAGCAGCGAAGCATGCATTGCTTTTGCCGTGAGTTTTCGGATGTTACTCAAGGGCCGGTCGATAAAATCATCTGATGCTGAAACAAGATCATCTGAAGTAATCCGGCCAGAAAGGCCTGTTCCGGATGCAGGCAACATAAGGCCTTCACTGGCAGAAATCTTTTGTGCCAGAGGGGTTATACGGGGGTACTTTGCCAGATATTGCTGAATATCCCGTTCAATAATCCTGCCTTCTGGCCCACTGCCCCTAATGGCAGAAAGGTTAACTCCCTTTTCCCTGGCAAGTCTGCGTGCACGCGGCGAAATTCCTTTATTTTCAATACCTGTAAAAACAGGTTGCATACTATCAAAAGATGTTGTACCGGATAACAGTGCTTCCTCATTGCCTTTCAATGGTTTATCATTAATCAAGGAACTTGTTGTCATTTGTTCAGGTACAATATCTTCGTAAGTTTCTCCCGGATTACCTATAACAGCTATGTTAGTTAGTACCGGGATTTCATCTCCTTCATTAAAAAAAACTTCAAGCAGCACACCATCGGCTTCAGCTTCGGCATCGAAAGAAGCCTTGTCTGTTTCATATGAAAAAAGAATTTCTCCCTTTTTTACAATATCTCCCTTTTTTTTATGCCATGATGTAAGGATACAGCTTTCAACCGACTGACCTTGTTTGGGCATTAAAACCGGAACAGCC
>JAJUGM010000154.1 GCA_029268165.1 Bacteroidota bacterium | reverse complement strand
ATTTCTCCAAAATAGTTTCTACCTTAGCGTTGGTGAATGGGATAAACTAAATGGCTAAGATTCTTGTAGTTGACGACGATTCTACCTTTTGCCTGATGCTTAAAACCTTTCTGGATAATATGAGCCACAGGGTTAATATCGTTTCCATAGCTTTTGCAACCCAGGCGGGCAGCTTCCAGAGGTATGGCGCCACCACCGGCAAAGGGGTCAAACACCCTGGGCATATGGTCTAAAAAAGCATCAATAGCTTCCTGCAAGGCAGATTCCTTTGCTTTTACCGTTTCGCTGGGCAAATGGCGGTCGGGCAGGTTGTAAAGTTCTGCTTCAGCATCTTTTATTGCTTTGTAGCGGGCTTCAAAATCGTTCAGCAATTCAATTGCCGTTTTACCGGTAGCGGCATTGTGCGCTACCCAGATGAGTTTACGGGCTTTGCCAATAATTTCTTCGTTGTTTTTGCTCTCCCACTTAATCAGACTGGTATCGCTGAGCTGGTCTTTGGGAGGAGTGGTTTTGCCAAGCCGCTCATTCTCCATGTATTTTGCCGAGAATTTGCCAATAAACATCAGCAGGCGGTTGCGGAGGTTATCGTCCATCTGGTCAACAACTGATGTATAAGGAATATCGTCGTAGGGTTTGTAAGGGTCGCCCTGATTGGTTCCTTTACCCAGTAGCAATTCCACTGCATCGCGGAACGCCTGGGGGCAATTTTCATCCAGCGGATCAGGCACCAGGCTGGCAAACACCACTGCCCGGCAAACCGGCAAAGGCCTGCGTGCCCACCACAAATGCAGTGTGCTAATGTGCCCGTGGCGGATAGATTTATCGCGTACACTTTCAGCCGATATTTCTTTAATCGGCATAGCTACTTCTATGAGTTTCTTAGGTGTTGTCATTCAGTAAATCCTAATTTAATTTGTTCAATCAGTTGTAAGTTATCCATCACGGTATTTTTAAAATAACCAGTCATAATCTCTGCCATTGGGCTATTTTGCGCACTGGTAGTATTGGCTTCCAGTATTTGAAACATACGTTGGTAAAGCTTTTGGTTTCGCCGTGCAATTCGCTTCATTTCCCTGCCCATTACCCTTGCAGCTATTACCTGAAGGTTTGCTGTTTCATCGTCAAAAAGGTCATGATGGTTGGTCCATATCTGTTCATCGTACATTTCAAAGAAATGCTGCAGGATGTTACTGATATCCAGGATATCGTTCCTGCGTACTTCGGGCCTGTCGTGCCAGGCAATAAGTTTCAGCAATACAATACCCGGGAGGGTACATAGCTTAAAGCGATGCCTGCCTTCCAGCTCCACCTGAGGTAAACCTTCTTCATATATTTCTCTGAATCCGGGTAGTTCCATAGAGGTAAAACCAGTGCCATCAACTTTTACCCTTCTGTTTTCATCTTCGATGATACCAAAAGGAAGCAGATCTACCTGGGTTTTATCTTTCCATATCAATACAAAGGCATTATCGTGGCTGGGTGAAAAACCTGCATTCTCGATGAGATATTTTTTAAGTTGTTCGTAAACCCCTTTATCGTTGATGAGTACAGCAAAATCAATATCACCTGTAGTTCTTTGCGGCATTTTATGATGGATTCCGCTCATCCAGATATCACGGGCCACAGCACCAACAAGATAAAAATCAATACCAAACCTGACAAATGCCTGTTCGAGGGCAACAAGCATATCGGCAATTTGCGGATTCATCCTCGCCTGGTTAAAATTTATCCTGTAAATACTCATCATATATTTTTTGAGCAGCTTGAATGCATCTTGCATCGCCGGTATTCAAAAGATCAGCATAAACCAGAAGCGGTGGAGCAGTAATCTGGTTAGTATTGTTTGTGTACCAGCATTTTTTGTAAACCTTTACAATGCCTTTTTCATCGGGTATAAGGCGATAGTTTTTAATAACATCGTTTCGTGTTTCAGTAGTATAAAGAGTAAAAGTTGCCGGGCGGAGATGGTTCGTCAGCAAGTCAGCAGCGGGTTCGCCACCCCACCAGGTTTTATTTTCTTGCAGATTCAGACTCTTCCAGTTCAGAAAATCTTCATCGCTGAGAAACCGAAAGGTGCCCATAAAAATGGCAGGCTGTAATCGTTCGGCAAAAGCTGGAATCCATTTTTCTAACAAGGCTTTTTTGTTGATCAATTTGTATTGCTTATTGCCTATTTTTATAAGAAAACCCAGATCTTTCAGTCCGGTGATGATGTAATTAATATTACCCAGACCCACATCGGTTACAGCAGCTAATTCACGGTACGTCAGGTTGACATCCTGTTCCTGCAGTAAAAAGTGTAATACAACTTTCAAGCCTGTTTTTGTAAATGCCCTGTTAGTTTTTTGCTTATACTCTTTCATGGATTTCTGAGTTTCAATCCAAAGCAGGATTTTATTTTTCTGTAACCAGATGTTGCCATTGGTTTCCAGATAAGCTATTTTGTTCTTTCTGAGTTCATCCTTGATTTTGGGGTAAATTTTATTCGCAACAACCATAAGGTTATCATAGCGGCTTGCCAGTTCAAAGATGGCCGGAAGTTGATGGTATCTCAAATCATTTTTGATTTCAACATTCAAATTAATGGTTTGATTATCAAAAATAATATCAAGTTTGCCAGCCAGTTCGTTAGTGTTAAGCTCTTCCCACCGACCAGTAATTCCGGTATTTTTTTGAAGATACTCGAGCGCAATATGTATCAATTCAGTTTCTGTCATGTTCACTCATTTTTTGATGCACACGAAACGTGAACATATATTTTTTATGAACAAATTTAATTTATAATTTTTGATTTCCATTCATTCATAGGTAAAAAATATTGGATTCCTTTGTTTTTCAGTTCAAACTTCAGGTTAGCAGCCGGATTTTGTATTCGATACAGTTCGGGCTTGCTTTTGCAGTTTATTACAATGTATAGCCAGGCAGCGTCGCCCAATTGTGCCAGCCGGTTCATTTCGTTTTCCGTAAGCATTATGCTGCCATCGTTACCGCTTCGCCCTTTTACTTCAATATAGCGTTTCAATTCCTCGGGGCTAATGCTTTTGATATCGTAACCCTCGTTGTTAGCGCTCACATCAATAGGACGCCAACCACAAGCAATTTCAAAATCCATAGCAGTTTGCATGGCAATGGCTTCGACTTCATCATCGCGACTCATGCCATAATGATCAACGTATTCCACCTGCGTTAGAGGAATCACGTAGGCACAGCCCAATACTTCCGGTGCTTTGGGGCTGAGTTGCTCCATTAATGCGAGATTTTCCAGCCGGCTTTGTTTTTTTCGAATCAATTCTTTAATGCGTTCCTCTTTTTTTATGATTTTTTCTGATACCCGGTTGTCACCAAAAAGAATCTTCTGCTGTAACTCCTGAATTTCAGCCTGTAGGTCTATGATTACCTGAGTAAAAGCAGATTCAAGGTAATTTTTCCTTTCAGCACAATCTTTTTTAACATGCTCAAGTGTTTCATTATATTGAGGTTGGGTAATTTTTTCGAAACTCCACTGCACTACTTCATCTATACTTATCACTTCGGGAGGAAAGATTGTTTTAGCAAATTCAGCAGGAGGGCACAAATCAATAAATTTGGCTGGAGAAGTAATATGAAATTGGCCGTCTTTGGTCTGGTAAACAATCATTAAACGTTCGTCAGCAACACTATCTTCTTTTTTTGTGGAACGATTATCCACAATCTGGCTCTTTACCAAAAAGGCGAAGTAGTCTTCCTTATCGTCGGGCGATATAAGTATGGTTCCTTTAATCATGTCTTCTCTGAACTGGTTGCGCACTACAGTAACCAGGCTGTCAAATACTGGATTGCCCGGATTGATGTAATGCAATTTGCCCAGGTCGCCAAGATTCTGGTAATCGAGAAATATCTGTTTGTCAAAACAGAACAATATTGATTTAATTGCGTCAAAATGAATGCGATAAGTATCTCTTAATTCGGCAGCTACCGCATCTGGCATTTTATTAATGCGATAGATAGAGGGACGAACGTCAGTATAAGAACCGCCTAAATGTTTGAATGCTTTTTCAAAAAACAAACGGATATAGATAGGTTGCAAACGTTTTTCATCGGAGTTTTCTTTCAGCAGTCGGGCATCCTTAAAATCCACTTTACTACGCGCAAGTTTTTCCTTTTGTTCCTTAATTTTTTCTGAAAACTTACGTTTAAGAGTTTCGTCATCCTGCTCAAGGAATTGATTAAATTCTGTTTCCTTTCCATTGAATACAGAGTTGATGATATCATCCAATCCAACGCCCTCAAGAACATCCTGAATTACATCATATACCCTGTCATCACCAATATCACCCCGTATGGTGTCAAGTTTAGTCAACAGTCTCTCAAGTACTTTCCCTTCTTTAGTGTTACCTGCCACCATGTTAAAAACCAGAACATCCTGCTTTTGTCCGTACCGGTGGATTCGTCCCATGCGCTGTTCCAGGCGGTTTGGATTCCACGGAATATCCCAGTTGATAAGCAGGCGGCAAAACTGCAGGTTGATACCTTCTCCTGCGGCATCGGTAGCTAACAAAATTTGAGTATCGGGCCTGGCAAAATCCCATTGTGCCTGTCGGCGTTCATCAACCGATTTACCCCCGTGAATGGTGGCAACCTTGTAGCCCCCACTTTTGGTTAGTCGTTCTTCGAGGTATATAAGTGTATCCTTATGTTCAGTGAAAATAACTAATTTTTCTCCGTTTTCCAGTACCCCGTTCGATTTGAGTAATTCCTGCAGTTCCTGAAATTTTTTTTCTTCCTGACGCCTATTGTAAAGTGTCTGAGCCATTTCGTATAACTTTTTTACTTCAGAGGCCTCCTGTTGAATTTCCGACAAACTCCTGGCGGTGGTGAACAACTTGAATTTTTTGGGATCGGAGAGGATGTTTTCCAGTGCATCTCTTTCTTCATCTTCCAATTCTTCATAGTCTTCGATATCCTCTACATCAAAACCTTCCAGTTTATGGCGCTGATTCCAAAGATTTGGATTCTTTGAAACTTCATCAACTATAGCTTGCAAAGCGCTCCATCTTCTTTCCAGCGTATTCTTTATAGCGAAGATTGAGCTTGCCAAACGGCGTTGCATTACAGTAAGCGCTAACGAAACATGAATATTTTTGGCCTCTGACGCTTCCTCTTTCTTCTTAGTCAGATACTTGGTTACTGCATCATATAGTTCTTTTTCTTCTGGAGTAAGCTGGTATGAGACGGTTTTTGTAAAACGATTTCTAAATAATGGTTGACCCTGCCAGTCCTTCATATCTTCCTTCAATCGGCGAATAAAAAACCGATTGATGCCATTTTGCTCCAACTCCTTTACCCTTGCAGAAGCCAGTTCGCTTGTGGCAAAAATATCCTCGTCCAACAACTGAAGAAGTTTCTTAAACGTATCTTTTCTCCCTCTGTGCGGTGTGGCAGTCAGTAATAAAATATGCTCGCACTGCTGTGATAAAGCCTGAGCCGCCTTATAGCGTTGTGATAAATATTGTTTTGTTCCGTAATCGTAGGCCGAAAGTTTATGACACTCATCAAAAACCACTAAATCCCAATGCGAATTGCTTGCTACATTCAAAACGTCTTCTCGGCTAATGAAGTCTATGGATGTAATTATGCGGTTAGACGTATGGAATACATTAGGATCAGATGAAAACAGATTTCTATTTACTAACGTAAAAGGGATGTTGAATTTTACTCCCATCTCATCTTCCTGCCATTGTTTGGTCAATCCCCCCGGGGTAACAATTAAGATTCTTTCAACAATGCCTCTCATCATTAATTCTTTGATGAGCAAGCCCGTCATGATGGTCTTCCCGGCACCGGTATCATCTGCCAGCAGAAATCTTATTTTGGGTAAGGGAAGTAAAAATTTGTAAACAGCTTCTACCTGGTGAGGTAATGGGTCAACAATGGAGCAGTTTACTGCAAATAATGGATCAAATTGAAATGCAGAATTAATTCTTTCTGCTTCGGCAAAAAGAGCAAACCGAACAGGATCGCCATTGAAATTAAATGTTCCTTCATCAGACAATACCTCGAGGGAGTCAAATTGTTCTTTTGTAATTACTTTTGAGTTTACACGATTGGTATTTATACCCGTGTATTTTATGGAAACCATCGTGCCCAATGGCTGAACCTGATTTATGATAACAGCCTCTGATGGTATTAAGTTTCTTACTATTTGTCCTGATTTAATAGCCATAATCTTTTTTCTAATTAAGTTGGCATAATAAAAAGTAAACTAAAAATACGTTTTTAAATTTTTAAGTGTTCATAAATTTTCATTTTAAACGCAACTTCTTTAGGAAACATTTTGGAAGGTTTAAAAAAACATTTACCTATACTAATAAATAGATTCAAGACATCCATAGTTATTCATTAATGGTTAAGCGGTTGCTTTTTTTTATTTCTATTTATATCATTCTCATTAATTCATTGTTCTTAACCGCTGTTAATATCGAATTTTTTATTTCTTTTCTTTTGGGTCCTTAGTGTTGTCAAAGTAGTTTGAAGAAATATCCTCTTCAGAATGTATTTTCATGTAGTATAATTCTCTTGCTTTTTGCTCTTTTGCAAACATATCTTTAATACCTGATTCATTTCTCTTAAAAAACATGGTATTATTGATTGAAATAGACAATGCTATTTTTTCAACATCATGATCTGTCCCGATATAAGTAAATGTCCATTTGTTTTGTTTTAACTCCTCAACTAGCATTATTATGTCGTTTATTGAAAATTCCTTCGATGAGTTTTCTTCACCATCAGTCAAAATTGTTACAAGTACATTATATTTGGTTTGTTTCTGTAAATGTTTTTTCAACTTGTTTATAATATAACCCATAGCATCAAATAGAGGCGTAGATGCTTCAGGATTATATGTTTTATCATCTATTTGTTTTATTTTACTAACAGGTTCAATAAAATGATGCAATTTTTGACCTAATCCGTTAAAGGTTAAAAATGTAATATAGTGATCCTGGTCTGGATATTGTTTTTCTATTCCCTGAATTGTCTGCACTAATTCATTGAAACCTTTAATAATTGACGATTTTATGGTTTCCATAGAACCACTCTCGTCTAAAATAATGAGGTTGTGAACTTGATGTTTGTCATCCATATTCCTGTAGTTAATTATAGTTAATTAATTATTTTTTAAAACATAAAAATGATATCTAAATAAATTATAGCCATACCAAAAATAACATTTAAGTCAATTTTAAGTGCTTAAATTCCCTTTTAGTTTGTTTTATTAAAACAAATTTAAAAATATTTATAAAAAATTAGAAGTATTTTTTTCTTTTTCAAGGGTTTTAGTAAATTATTTTTTGTTTGCCTTATTTAAACAAGGGTAATAATAACTTAAACTGCATTAACAAATTAAGTTGGATGTTAAATAGACCTCTACCCCTCCATTCTAAATGTAGCTGTTCGTTGATTACCTGCGGTAAACTCGAAAAAATGCTCAGCACTTGAAGTTTGTTCTTTGTTAGTGAAAAATGCATTTCACAAAACACCTCACACCAAATACTTAAATTTCTATTTCTCCAAAATAGTTTCTACCTTAGCGTTGGTGAATGGGATAAACTAAATGGCTAAGATTCTTGTAGTTGACGACGATTCTACCTTTTGCCTGATGCTTAAAACCTTTCTGGTAAGGAACGGGCATAT
>JAJUGM010000153.1 GCA_029268165.1 Bacteroidota bacterium | reverse complement strand
GATGATTAAACTAAAGGCAAAACTTGCCGAGGAGAAACGAAAGAATGAAGTATATAATAAATATAATCCCGACCTGATTAAAAAGGTAACCGGACTTCAGCATGATGATGAAGTGATGGAATTCATGAAATTCTGTAATTTCAGTGATGATTATATCCTGAATATTAATGAGTATGACCTGGTGGTTGTTATTATGAAGAAATATGAAGAATTTATCAGAGATAAAAATAATAAGAAAAAGAATGACAGCAGTCAGGAACTGTTAATTGACAAAATGCAAGGAATTCTTTATTGTTAATTAACCGGTTATGCAGTTACCATCTTATACAGATATTGAATCAGCGCATATACGGATTCGCAATTATATTCATCGCACTCCGGTGATGACATCTGAAAGCATAAACCGTTTACTGAAATCAGATATTTTTTTTAAATGTGAGAATTTTCAGAAAGCAGGAGCTTTTAAATACAGAGGAGCTACCAATGCTGTTTTTTCATTGACAGATGAGGAAGCCCAAAAAGGCGTGGCAACTCATTCATCGGGAAATCATGCAGCTGCGCTTGCACTGGCTGCATTGAAAAGAGGAATCAGGTGCTTTGTTGTTATGCCCCGGAATGTTAAGATCCCCAAACTCAATGCTGTTAAAGAATATAAAGCTGATATTACATTTTGTGACCCTAATCTTGAAAGCCGTGAATCTGCTCTTCATGAAGTTGTGCGCAAGACAGGCGCCGTATTTATTCATCCTTATAATAATTTCCAGATAATAAGTGGACAGGGCACGGCAGCTAAAGAGCTTCTTGAAGACACTAAAGGGCTTGATTGCATTTTAACACCGGTTGGCGGTGGCGGATTACTTTCAGGAACTGCCATATTGGCCAAGTCTGTAAATCCGTTAATTAAAGTTTATGGATGTGAACCTCGTCAGGCAGATGATGCCTTTCGTTCTTTTCATTCAGGCGTGCTGATGCCTTCGGTAAACACTTCTACTATAGCTGACGGATTATTAACCTCACTAGGACCAATGACATTTGAAATTATCAGGCAGAAAGTGGATGATATTCTTACTGTTACAGAAAAATCAATAATTCAGGCCATGCAACTGATCTGGCAAAGAATGAAAATTATTATTGAGCCTTCATCAGCTGTTACCCTTGCTGCAATATTTGAACATCCTGAATACTTCAGGGATAAAAAAACAGGAATTATTCTTTCCGGCGGAAATGTTGACCTGATGAATCTGCCTTTTTAGTAAAGATGAAGTCACACAACACCGGATAATGGTCAGACCAATTGTTTTTTACAATGCCGTAATTAAATGAACTGATGGAAGGGCTATGAAATATATAATCTATTCTGACAGGTGCCATATTTTCACGGTAAGTAGTACCAATGCCTGAACCCGACTGAATAAAGGCATCTTTCAGATCTTTCCTGAGTCTGCGGTAGCTGTATGAATAAGGTGTGTCATTGAAATCGCCGCAAATAATAACCGGATATGGCGATGTAATAATATGCCCCGCTAACTGGTCTGCCTGCAGTGCCCGCTGAATAAATGCATTTTTGAGCCGTACTGACATATCTTTTACCTCCTTCAGGTGTTCGTCGTTATAATTAAAAATAAAATTGTCGAGTACTTTATAATAATCGCGCCTGAGTTTAACCGATTGCAGGTGACAATTGTAAAGCCTTACTGTATCTTTCCCAATGGCAATATCCGAAAATATGCTGCCATTGAGCGAATTTTCAAACTTTATTACGCCCTGGCTGACAATAGGAAAAACTGAAAAGGTTGCAAGCCCGAAGTTTAACCTGTGCTTTAATACGTGAGTATACTGAATGTGAGTATATGGAAATTCTTTTAATGCTTTCTTAATCCCTGATAATGTTAATTCGCCCTCAGGCATTGTAAAGAATTCCTGGAAACACACAATGGATGGTTTCTGGCCGTTAATAAATTCAAATATTTTTTGCTGAATGCCGGGTTCTTTTTCCCATCGGTAATAATTAAACAGTCTTACATTATATGTAACAATCTTAAACGAATTTCCGTGTATCTCCACAGGATTTTTCCTGAACCTGACCTGAAAAAGCTTTGTTAGAGAACTCCATCCCGAAAATATCGTTATGAAGGATATCAGAAATAGCCATTTTCGTAAAACTGCCCAGAAAATCACAAACAAAATATTAACAAGAAGAATGTAGGGATACAGAAGACCGCTAAACGCAAAAAACCAAGCTTTAGCAGGGCTGATATATGCAGCAAGGTAAGAAGTCACCATCAATAACGCCATCAAAATATTTGTAGTAGCCAGTATGTTGCGGATAATTTTTCTCAAGGCAGGAAGGTTTGGTATTAGGTAATTACTTTTTGTGACTCATTCGGAATAAAGTATCTTTCTCAGCTTTAGTGAGACTTTCATAGCCCGATTGTGCTATTTTATCAAGTATCCGGTCAATTTCCTTCTGTGACGCAGCTTTCTGCATATTGTATTCTTCATCAGTCATTGATCTGGCTGATTTTTTATAAGTTACCTTTAAGCGCCGGCGAAAACGAAAAAGGGTGACCAGATCATCAAGGAAATCATTTAACCAGCGGCCGATATCTCTTCCTTTGCGATATTGTATAATAAAAAGATAACCGTATAAAGCTCCGCCAAGATGGGCAATATGCCCTCCGGCATTATATGAGGCAATCATCAAAATATCTATAACAATACTAACCAGGGCAATATATTTAAGCTTTACAGGCCCGAAAAACAAGAGAAATATGGTGAAATCGGGGACATAAAATGAAATGGCTATTACAACAGCCATAATGGCGGCTGAAGCCCCCATCATCGATGAGCTCAGATAATCGCTCAGCCATGGCATAAGATTAAGAAGAACCAGGTAAAACAATGCACCTGCAAACCCTCCGAGCAGATAAGTGCTTAAAAGCTGTTTCTCGGTCAGATATTGAAGAAAAATTTTACCAAACCAGAAAAGCCATAGCATATTAAACAAAATATGCCACAGATTCTGATGTACAAACATATAGGTTACAATTGTCCAGGGCCTGAAGATTAGTTTGGCAGGATCAGCAGGCAATGAAAGATATTGCATCAGCTTCTGATAGAAAATGCCATTGAGATCAGTCAGCGTAATACCCGGAGAAAATAATCTGAAAAGTACGTAGATGATACCGATGACAACAAAAATACCTGTATTGAAAAAAACCAGGCGCACCAGCATATTACCCCGCCTGAATGACATTCTTATTTCATCAAGAATATTCATGGAGATGTAAAAAACAATACAAATTTAATCAATAAATATTGAATTGCTTTCTTTTCCAGTGCCTGACTATGATAAAACCAACCAAGGCACCACCCAAATGGGCAAAATGGGCAATGTTATCCCACTCAAAACCTGCTACACCAAAAAACAGTTCAATAACAGCATAAATCGGGACAAAATATTTAGCCTTAATCGGTATGGGAAGAAATATAAGCATGAGTTCCACATCAGGGAACATCATGGCAAAAGCTGCCAGTAAGCCGAAAATGGCACCTGAAGCCCCCAGCATGGGTATATTAAGATTCTGAGCTTCAATTACGTTGATATAAAATTTTGCCTGCTGAATGAAACTGTTATTTTCAGGATTGTAAAACCATTGTTGGGCAAATGACATGATTTCTTTATAATAGTTGCTTGAAGTATAGAGATATTTATTAATAAATGTACTGAACGCAAGGTAACCGGGGTTAGCTTCAAAAGCCTGGGCAAGATGTATCATTTTCTGCATCTGAATATATGTAATAAGCGATTGTATTAAGGCAGCACCAATTCCTGTGGCCAGGTAAAAGAATAACATTTTTTTGCTGCCCCATATACTTTCAAGAACCCTGCCAAACATAAACAGGCCAAACATATTAAAAAAAATATGTGTCAGATTGCCGTGCATAAAAATATGCGTTATAAGCTGGGTGGGGAAGAACAAGGGTGACTGAATACGGAATAATGCCAGATAACGGATCATTCTGTCGGTATGCAGGAAATATTCAGCTCCCCAGCTCAAGGCGAAAATAATGATGGTGACCGTAAGAATTGACTTTGTTACGGGAGGTGTTGACATGCCATGGCCGGAACCAAATGAACTCATATTGCAGTGTATGATAAATTAAAAATTGCAAAGTTATGATTGTTTTCAGTATTCTGTTGTTTTTCCTTAAAATATCTTTTATAATCAATTGTATTTGCCTGCATGTATGAGTTCATTCATCAGGGTTTTGCTAAAATTTTTTCTCCAGTTCTTCAATATTTATTATGATAATAACCGGAATACCTGATGGCGAATAATTCGGATTTTCACAGGCAAACAGTTCGTCAACCAGGGCCTGCATTTCAGCATCTGATAAAGATTTTCCGTAAGGAATGGCTGAGGCTGCAGCCAATGCCCTGATCAATTTTTCCCTGGTTTTTATTTTAATATCGGTCTCTTTGGTTTTGTATTCTTCAAGAAAATTTTCAAGGAGTTCTTTCGGATCAGGATTCTGAATGTCAGCCGGACATCCGTTCATAACAATGGTATTACTGCCAAAATCGCTTATATCGAACCCCAGAAGCTGAAGGTCATCTGTAAATTCTTTAACTACCAGATAATCAGATGGCGACAGTTCAATAGTGACCGGAAAAAGTGTTTGCTGTGTAACTGCCTGATTATGAGCCATAGACCTCAGGTACCTTTCAAAAAGAATGCGTTCATGAGCCCTGTGCTGGTCAATAACCATCAATCCCGATTTCACGCTTGTAAGAATGTATTTGTTTTTTAACTGCATAAAATGGTTGCCTCTGTTTTTCCAAGACACTTGCTGCTCTGTTTCGGGAAAGAAAGTTACCTGTTGCTCAGCTCTGGTTTCGGCGCCATTATAAAGTTTTTCCCAGTGTTTTATGGTTGTTTTTTCATTGCGTAAGGCGAAGTTTTCACCGCCCTTTTTTTCAAGCTCAAATGGATTATAGTCGGGATTAAAAGGAATATCAGGAATTCTGAAAGTTTCATTTTTACGTAACGGAGGAATTTCTATAGCCTGTTCGGTTTCAAAATCGATGGAAGGCATCAGGTTGAATTTTCCGAGGGCCTCACGGACAGCAGCTACCAAAATCTGGAAAATGGCCGGTTCATCTTCAAATTTTATTTCTGTTTTGGTGGGGTGTATATTAATGTCAATTGATGCAGGATCGGTTTCCAGAAAAATAAAATAGGAAGGGAAATAATCAGCAGGTATCAGCTTTTCGTATGCTGTCATGATGGCTTTATGAAAATAGGCATGTTTCATAAAGCGGTTGTTTATAAAGAAAAACTGTTCTCCTGAGGTTTTCCTTGCAAATTCGGGTTTTCCTATATATCCGCTTACTTTTACAAGTGTTGTATCGGCATGAATTGCTGTGAGGCTTTGATTGATTTGTTTCCCGAAAAGATGGACAATACGTTGTTTCAGGTTAGCTGCAGGCAAAACATAGATTTCCGTTTCATTATGGCGCAGTGAGCACTCAATATGCGGGTTAGCCAGTGCAACGCGTTGGAATTCGTAAATTATATGCTTTAGTTCAGCGTTATTTGATTTCAGGAATTTTCTTCGTGCCGGTGTATTATAATAAAGGTTTTTAACTATAAAATTAGCGCCTGCATCACAGTGAACCGGTTTTTGTGACTCAACCGCCGAGCCTGCAATTAAAACTTCGGTACCCATATCGTCCTGAGGCCTTCGTGTACGAAGAGTAACCTGTGCCACAGCAGCAATAGAAGCCATCGCTTCACCTCTGAAACCAAGAGTGCGTACTGCAAATAAATCGCATGCTTCCCTTATTTTTGAGGTTGCATGCCGTTCAAAACACATGCGGGCATCGGTATCGGTCATGCCACAGCCGTTGTCAATCACCTGAATAAGCGTTTTGCCGCCATCTTTTGCAATAACTGAAATAATTGTGCTTCCGGCATCAACAGCATTTTCCATGAGTTCTTTTACCACCGAGGCAGGTCTTTGAATAACCTCGCCGGCAGCAATCTGATTGGCAACTGATTCGGGAAGCAGTTGGATTATATCAGCCATGAATACCGGAATTAACGGAATATCAGAAAATATGCCAGTAATAGCAGAATAAACACAATGATCATTAAACGCAATGTGTGATAACGATCAGAACGGCGTTTGTTTTTATAATAGTCCCGAAATGTTCCGCGTGTCAAGCCTGGCTTGTATTCCTCGCTTCCTGATGCATTAACCTCTTTCATAATCCTTTTCATTCGTTCTTCATGGGCTTCTTTTTCAGGATCATAAAAAATGGGTTCGTAATGAAACCTCCTGATTTTCGGTGTCTTGAACAAAAAATTGAATGCCATCAGTATGATATTTTGATTTTACTGATACAAAGGTAAGGATTAATGCGATGTTTTTGTTTCATTTTAACATGAAATGTGTAAGAGGTTTTACAAATTTTAAAATAAATATGCTGATTTTTCAATGTATTTAGCATTAATCGGCATAAATTTTGCTTATAATATAAAAGTGACATGAAATCTGCATGTTGTAAAAACACAAACATAAAAAATTACATAACCAGAAATATGCGGGCTGCATCATACCTTTTATCAAATTAATTTTATCATTATGAAAATGAAATATATTAATCAGAAAGGAGGGTTTAACATGAGAACTCTATTCATAATACTATTATTACTACTTTTCTATTTACCGGCTGTTTTTTCGCAGACCGAAGAAGCTGTTGATACCAAAACGCAAAAACAACTGCTGAAGGAAGAGAAGAAGAAACAGAGAGAAATGGAAGAAGCCGAGAGGGCCAGGCTGGTTGATCTGATGGTTAATACCCAGCGTTTTGTGCTTGAGGCTGATTATTTGAGTAATCAGTATGGCGACCGTATTGTGGTGAGCTCAACACTGAATTTTATTATTGTTGATTCCACACAGGGAACCATTCAGTTTGCATCTCCTTCGGGGATGGGCGGCCCCAATTTTATGGGTGGGGTTACGGCTGACGGAACGATAACACAGTATGAAATAACCAGGTTACCCAGATCAGGAGGTTATAATATTAAACTGCTTATTATGACTTCGCTGGGAACTTATGATCTGTTCATATCTGTTTCAACAGACGGATATGCCACGGCAACTATTGGCGGAAATTGGGGAGGTAAGTTGAATTACCATGGAAGGCTTGTGCCATTGGGCATATCGAGGATATATAAGGGAAGAGCGATATAATGAGAGATTTCCCGATAACAGGTGGGGGTGGAATAACCCCGATAGCTATCGGGGAAGAATTAAGAACATTTGTTTGTTCATCGTACTTAGGATTAAGTATTTCTAAATCAGGACGATTTGTATTCTAATGACTAATCCGGATTTAAATTATCCCAATTATTGTATTAGAAAAATTTCTAATTCAATGCGATTAAGAAAAATCAGCAGTAATTTTTCTGCAAAGAGACACCGGCCTAAGCAGTTTTCCCGTAAAACCCCGATGCTTTGATGGTTTCAATTCCAATCCTTGTGAGTTGATTACAAATGCTTTATTGCATAAGCATTTATTAATCTATGATCGGGGAAGTCATTAGTTAGCAGGGCTCCTAATGACTAATCCGGGCTAAAAACAAGGCGCAGCCAGAGCCATAT
>JAJUGM010000152.1 GCA_029268165.1 Bacteroidota bacterium | reverse complement strand
GTCATAGGCTAGTTTAACACTTTATGATTTCCCCGATTAGGAAAACATAACCCCAATCAGGCATCAAGCCTGGATTTGTTTAGTTTATTACTACATGTTTTTAGGGTTAATGAAATATGAATTTAACGAATAAGTCATAAATATTTCGTATCTTTCGCATCTCAAGGGATTTAAGTCAATCTAACAGTGTCAGATAATGCATTTAAAACCAGTGAGTTTGTTGTTGCAAAAAAATTTCGATACCCGATATAATCTGTCGCAAGGCAATTTTATTCATATATCCGACAGGAAGTATATCGTTAAGCTTGCTGAAAATATTATTGAAATTGACGAAGCCCTGAAGTTACGTTTTAATGTGTTTAATCTTGAATTGCACGAAGGACTTGATGCATCATACCAGACGTTACGGGATGAAGACGATTTTGACAAACAATGTCATCATTTGCTTGTTATTGAAAAATCGACTCATAAAATAATAGGTACCTACCGATTGCAAACATTTGAAAGCGCAAAAAAGGGAATTGGCTTTTATTCGGCTAATGAATTCAGGTTAAATCAGCTGGGGAAAAAAGTCTTAAAAAAATCAATAGAACTTGGCAGGGCTTGTATAGACAAAGAACACAGAAATGGCAGGGTTTTGTTTTTACTCTGGAAAGGAATAGCTCAATACATACAGTATACGCGTAAAAGGTATCTGTTTGGCTGCTGTTCGCTTACCAGTCAGGATCCGGTTGAAGGGCGAACCTATATGGACTATTTAGAACGGAATGGGCATGTGCATGAAAAATTTAAGGTGATGCCTGCACCGGGTTTTGAATGTTATGATCAATCAGTTGCTTTTACTCCAAAAGATGATCTTGTATTGCCTCCGCTGATGGACATGTATATCAGGTATGGAGGGAAAATTTGCGGCCCGCCGGCCATTGACAGGGAATTTAAAACGATTGACTATCTTGTTCTGCTTGATGTTCATGAACTTAATGAAGAAACGGTGAAGATTTTCTTCTGAATAAAAGGGATTGTCTTTGATTTTAACTTGGATCTTTATACCTCAATTCCCAATCCTTTCCTTATAAGAAACCCTATACCGAATGTAAGTGCCGATACACCCAGACTTATCAGCGCCATTTCAGCAAAACGCCGCCTGAAATTCAGATCTTTTGCCACTGAAATGTAATAATTGAAAAAGAAAATGATCAGAATGGCTATGGTCAAGGTGAGACCAAGGCAAATCAGATAATTTGAAAACAGCAGGTAGGGCATAATCAGTAAAATTACAGTAAAAATATAAGCCAGTCCTGTATATGTAGCTGATTTTCCGGCATTTTTTGAAGCATCATCAGCTTTTTTTGATAAATAATCTGATGCAGCCATTGAAAATGATGCGGCAATGCCTGTAATCATGCCTGCCATGGCAATAAGCCGGGTATTTTGCATAGCCAGTGAAAGACCGGCCAGGGCACCGGTTAGTTCAACCAGTGCATCATTTAAACCGAGTACTATTGAACCCGCATACTGGAGCCTTTCTTCGTCAATAAGGGCAATAAGTTCGTGCTCATGCTTATCTTCATCAGCCAGTATTCCGGCAGCTTCGGGAATATCGTTTATATGTCGCGCGTAAGCTTGCTGCGCTTTTTCTTCGCCCTTTTCCATCAGTTTAATGCCAAATGTAATGCCAAAAATGCGCGAGATATAATAATACCAGTTTATCTTCAGCCAGTTGGGACTGACTTCCCTGCCTGAATATTTTTTAAGAATTTCATAATGAGCCTTCTCTTCGTCACCTATACGACTGAGAACAGAAGCATTATTAACATCCTTTATCTTTTTTGCCAGTCGGTTGTAAATGTGATATTCATTTATCTCATTTTGCTGAAACAGAATAATGGCTTGTATTGTTTCATCAGTCAGGTGCAACTTCTGGTTATCAGTATTCATAACGATATATTTTTAAGATTTCAGACAAAATTAGCATTTCTCTCTTATTTTTATGAATTGTCATGAAGATATACCTTTTATTCATGGAAATATTAATTGAAATATATTCCTCGTTAAAATAAAACAAAAAAAGGAGAGAAACGTAAAATTATTTAACTTGTGTACCAATATTGGTACACAATAAAAAAACTATTATTATGAAAATAATAACGAGTTGAGAGTTCCAGGATAATCAGAAAAAATACTTTGATATGATTGATAATATGGAACAAGTAGTTGTTAAGCGAAAGAATCGTGCATATAAGATTATTCCTGTATCAGAAGATGAAATGCTTATTGATATACCCAAAGAATTCAGGTGTAATCTTTATGAAATTAGTCTAATCGGCGATACATTCTGGGCAGACAGAAGAAATATAGAAATAGTTAAAAAAGCGATTGAGAATAAAGATTAGATTGCTAAGAAACTAAATTCTGCCGAAGATATCAGAAATTTTTTAAATAGCCTGTAATATGTATACACTATATTACAGTTCAGGCAAAAAAGATATTGCATTTTGAAAAAAACGGAGGAAAAACCATTGCAAAGAAAATTGAAAGATTGTTGTTTGAACTTATGAAACATTCCAGAACCGGAATTGGACAGGCAGAACAGTTAAAGGGTGACATGCAAGGATTATGGTCAAGGCGAATAGATAAAAAGAACCGTCTTCATATAAAGAATGATGAAAATATAACTGTAGAGGTTGTTTCTGGAAAAGGACATTATGATGATTAATAAGATTATTAGGATAATATAGAGAATGCTGTGTAAACACTTATTAGTCGCTCATTCTGTATCATACGTTTAACCCAATTACGATGAATAAAAAATCCCTCCGGGCGGATAGAAAAATATCAATTTTACATACACCTGGATGGATTTTCATTCATCGTAATTGGGCTTAAGTAACAACCTGAATCATTATTTAATCCTAAGCCGAAGTCCCATATAGACATTCCTTCCGAATACCGGACCCCAGATCAGCGAGCTGTCAAAATAAGGCCCGAAAGGTTCATCTGAGGCTATAATAGGATGTTTCTGCTTAAAATTAAAAACATTCTCAACGCCCGCATACAATTCAAACTTTTCACACCATGTCTTGCTTATGTGGGCATTGATCAGGCCGTAACCCGGTGATCTGGAAGGTAATCGAAATTCATCAGGATTACTTTCCGTATCGGGTATACGCTTTCTCCCCTGCCAGTTAAAAGTAGCATCAAACTTCAAGTGATTGCGCGTTTCATATGCAGCATTAACAAACGACCTGTGCTTTGATACCAGCGGCTTGTCCCTTAAAGTGCCTGAATAGGTAGTCCTTACATCATAAAAACGATAGGCCAGCCTGATATCAAGCCGCTTAATCAGCTCATAATCGAGCTGCAACTGCAGGCTGCTTGAAAATGATTTTCCATCAAGGTTATATATCAATGCCTGTTGCGGACTCTGATCAAGGTCAACAATAACCTGACTGGTGAATCGGGTATAATACAGGTCGGCTGTGAATGTGCCCTGCCTGTAGTCAATGCTGAAATTTCGGGTGAAATTCAGACCAAAATTCCATGCAGTTTCAGGTTTCATCCCATAAGGAAAAGATGTTTCATTGCTCATAAAAATAATTTGCCGGGAACTTGAAAGCAAAGCAATATTTTCAGATAATACCGATGCGGTACGTTGCCCTCTGCCAACGGATGCCCTTAAGATACTTCCGGGTGTTATAGCGTACCTCAGATGTAAACGAGGAGTGACAAACAGGCCGAACAAATTATGATAATCTGCGCGGATTCCTGCCACCGCATTAAATGTTTCAAGGTAGCTGAAGGTATATTCGTAGAAAATACCCGGAACAGACTCATTGCGGCCATAATCATCATGATTAAGCCATTCGTTTATGTAATCATACTGAAAACTGGCACCTGTCCTGAATTTATGCGCCGTATTACCAAGTATTCCCTGATAAATTAAATTTGCATAAAAAGAACGCTGCAGTCCATTAAAAGTATTCAGGCCAAAGTAGGCATCCTGCTGATGGTAAACTCCTGCAATCTGCAAACCAATACTTTGCCAGGGTTTATCCGGATTGGCCTTTCCTGCCTTTGCCCATACCTCAAACCTTTTTGCAAGGTTGTGCATCCCCCATATTTCCTGAGAACCTTTATCGCGTTCAGGCTTATACTCAGTCTGTCCTCCGGTGTGATCAACATATAGGCCTTTCATTGCAAATTCAAGATGTGTTCCCTTTTCATCATGAAATTCCCAGCGATTAAGTGCTACATACTGCTTAGTCAGCGGCATATCCATAAATCCGTCTTCGTTTTTGTCAATGCGCATGGCGCTGTTGCTTGCATGTAAAAAAAGAGCAGTACCCAGTCTTTCGACAGGATGAGATTTCAGCATCAGATTGCCTTCAATCCGGCTGTCTTCGTTGACATAAGCATTAAAATACAAACGGTCCATGGTTTCAGCTTCTCTTAACTGAACGTCAATCTGGCCGGCAATACTTTCATAACCATTAACCACCGAGCCGGTACCTTTATTGAGCATGATACCGCTTATCCATGGGCCGGGAATATATGTCAGACCATATATAGCCGATAGCCCCCTCACATCAGGCATATTTTCGCGGGTTATCTGGGTATATGGCCCTGCCAGTCCAAGCATCTGTATCTGCCTGGTTCCGGTAACCGCATCGGTAAAAGTAACATCTACTGAAGGATTGGTTTCAAAACTTTCGCTCAGATTGCAACAGGCAGCTTTAA
Organism: Bacteroidota bacterium; assembly: GCA_029268165.1. Taxonomy (GTDB): domain Bacteria; phylum Bacteroidota; class Bacteroidia; order Bacteroidales; family UBA10428; genus UBA5072. The sequence goes on along the minus strand of JAJUGM010000152.1, from coordinate 2,965 downwards.
GCAACTCCTTTTCTCCGATTTTTTCTATTTTAACCGGATCAATAGCACTAATATGCAAACTACGTTGCCTTTGAACAATAGTTGCAGCATCAATTTCACGATGATGCTGCAATATTACTCTGACAAAACGGTTATCTGTAATGATAACTGTATCGCTCTGATAGCCTACATAGCTAAAGACAAGCCTGTCTGATTCAGTAGTGTATCCAATGGTAAAATTACCCTCTGTATTGGTAGTAGCACCATATTGTGTACCTGCCCAATATACATTTACTCCAATTAAGGGAGTTTCTGTGCTGTCTTCATTCATTTCTGTTACTTTTCCGGAAATGAAACCGACTTCCTTCTGCGCCAACAGGAAGTTTGAGGATATAAGACCGTACAGAATAAAAAGTGAAAACCTCTTCATGTTGCCGGTTAGTGTTTTTCAACACCATCCCGGTAGGCGCAACACCGCGGTAGTTTTTTATATGCCTCATCGGTTGCCTTAACCTTATCTGTGTCATGACCGGCAAGAGCTATCGCCTGATGTATGGCGTCGGGAGAAACCCTGTCTTTCCGGTAAATAACTGTTAATTTCTGGCTTTCAATATCCCATTGCGCCCACTTCACTCCTTTTATCAGCGCTGCATTTTCAATCCTCTGCTTACACGAACCACATACCCCCGATACATGAAAACTAATTGTATCTTCAGGCTGAAAATAAGCGGCATATAAATCGGGCTTACAGAAACATGTCATTGCAAATATTGTTAAAATAATATGTATTGTTTTCATAATATTAATTTTTCAGGTTATTTGATAAAAAAATACTTTTAAGGTAGTATCAACTATTACCCCATCAGAAAATGTAACACCAAAAAATTAACTGTAATAAATGAGGGTACAATGAAGAAGCCAAATGGGAACATTCCCGGGAGGGGCATGCCCATAAAAGGGTATGGTGACAGGCTTTTTTTCCGGTTCATTTTCGATGGAAAAACGGATTTTTTCGGCCAAAAAATCACCATGATATAAGTTAAGCTGAACACGCTGTTCGTATAACTGCTCATTGATATCTGCCTTTACCCAGTGATGCTCATTATGGCAACAGCTTTTTGAAAAACAACAACTGTGCTCACAGCAACAACTCATATCTTCTGCTGAAAAAAACCTGATTTTTTCGGCATTTCCCCGGCAGTAATGAATGGTTACCGGAATACCGGAAAAAAGCAACAGATAAAACAGCGATAATAATATGACGGTTGTCTTTCTCATATCCTAAGGATAACAAAAATACAAGATTTTTGTTTTCTTCTGAAAAAAAAGTTTATCCGACATCAGATATCAGATTCAGGATATCATATTTCCAGTGTCTAAAACCCAATATTTTTTTCATTTTTTGTATTTAAAAAAAATATATTATTTTTGCATGCCAATATTTATATATGTATATATATTAATATTATGAATAAAATAATAGCATTAATAAAACAAAATATGATTGTGCGGGTAATAATCGGGGTTGTCATTGGCGGAACTGCCGGATATCTCTATTACAGATTTGTCGGATGCCGGTCGGGCTCATGCCCTATTACATCAAATCCTTTTTCGAGTATTCTGTTCGGAGCTATTTTTGGTGGATTAATGGCATCATCGAAATAACCATGAATACATTTTTTATTGAGAACCGTTATAATAAGCTGGCTGATGAGGCTTGCTGCCTGTCATGCGGCAATGCAATAATTCATGCCGTTCCCTCTTCAGGGGAGGTTTGCGTTGACCTGGGTAGCGGGCGGGGTACTGATGTATTGCGTATGGCTGAAGCAGTTGGGCCATCGGGATTTGTATATGGTATTGACATCGCTGATGGAATGCTTGATACTGCCAGAAATACTGCCTTGAAACTCGGATATAATAACGTCAGTTTTATAAAAAGCCAGCTCGAAAACATTCCGCTGCCGGATAACTGGGTTGACCTTGTTATTTCCAACTGCACCATCAACCATGCATATAATAAACAAACTGTCTGGAATGAGATTTACAGGATTCTTAAACCAGGCGGCCGTTTTGTGGTCAGTGACATTTATTCATTACAGGATGTTCCGGAGATATACCGGACTAACCCTGAGGCAATAGCTGAATGCTGGGCAGGAGCAGTCAGGAAAGACTTGTATCTGAAAACTGTTGTAAAAGCCGGTTTTAAAACATTTCGAATTATTGAAGAATCACAATCTTATCACAAAGGAGAAATTGATGTGGTAAGTTTTACCCTGGCAGCTCAAAAGCCATTACCTTGCTGCTACAGAAACGGAAAAGAACAGGAATTATAATATCGTATTCAAATTATGAAATCACTTGTAAAGAAAACACAAAGTAAAAATCAGAAAACAAACAAAACAGCTCAGTGTTGCGCTAAAAACTCCAAAATTGTTGCTGGCTGCCATGACTGATGCCAAAGAAGGCCTTATCGGTGGGAGTATATATCATGCGTCCGTCAAAATATAACATTGTTATAAAAGCCCGAAAGACTGGCAAGAGCTATATCATCAACCTTCTGTCGGGAAATGCTGACCAGCTTGAACCCGATGAAGCAGTCAGGCTTACTGAAGGCCCATTGCTTCCGGATGATGATTTCATCCGGAAAGGCTATATCGTTGACGAAGCTGATGAAACAATGCTTTATCGCAATAAATACCTGTCATTTTTAGATGAACGCGACCAGGATGAAATACAATTGTTTTTTATACCTTCCTATCATTGTAATTTTTCGTGTTCTTACTGCTACCAGTCGGGCTACAGCAAAAACGGTTCATTGCTTCAACAGGAGGTAACCGATGCCTTCTTCAGTTATATCGCTACCCGTTTTATGGGGCGCAGGAGATATGTCACACTTTTTGGCGGTGAACCGTTGCTTAATGACAAAGCTCACAGGGATGCCATTACGTACTTTCTTAATAAGTGTACCGCTGAAAACCTTCCACTT
>JAJUGM010000151.1 GCA_029268165.1 Bacteroidota bacterium | reverse complement strand
TATCTTTATTTTAAAATATTAAGAAAATGAAACGGCAAATATTTACAATAGCAATAACAGTAGCAATACTGGGCTTTAGTTTGATAGCAGAAGCTTCGTACTGGCCGAAGGAGATAAAGACCACAAGAGGTATAATAACGCTTTATCAACCTCAGGCCGAAAATTTACAGGGAAATAACCTCACGGCCCGTGCTGCAGTATCGGTAAAACAAAAAAAGGACAATGAACCTGTGTTCGGTGCTTTCTGGTTTGATGCCCGGATACTTACTGACCGTGAAGAAAGGATGGTAACCCTTCAGTCTATTCACATCAGAAACATTAAATTCCCTGATGATATTGAACCAGAAAAAGTAAAGGAGATAAAATCAATTCTTGAAACAGAAATTCCAATACTCAGCCTTGAATTTCCGCTTGATGAGTTGCTGACAACCATTGAAGAAGCTGACGAGGCAATAGGGAGAAAAGAAGAATTTAATAATGAGCCTCCTGAAATTATTATTAAAAACAAACCGGCTGTGCTGATTACCATTGACGGTGATCCCCGCATTGAAGATATTGAGAATTCTGACCTTCAACAGGTGGTAAATACGCCTTATTTTATCATATTTAATCCTCGTACCCGTGAATACTGGCTCTATGGTGATGGTATGTGGTTTGTTACTTCTGATGTCATCCGAGGGAGGTGGACCTACGTCGGAAATCCGCCGGTAAAAGTTCAGGAGTTGATTGATGAACAGGAAGAAGATACAGATATGGGCAAGCCTTCAGTTATCCCTGAAATTGTAGTCCGCACAACACCTGCCGAACTTATTGTTATTGAAGGCGAACCTCAGTTAACTCCGGTAGAAGGAACAGGGTTATTATATGTTAAGAACACTGAGAGTGATATATTTCTTGACATTAATAGCCAGTCATACTTTATACTTCTTTCAGGACGCTGGTATACATCATCAGACCTTACGGGACCATGGAAATATCGCGCTTCTGACAGACTTCCTGATGACTTTGCAAAAATTCCTGAGGGAAGCGAAAAAGACAAAGTTCTGGCAAGTGTTGCAGGTACTAATGCAGCCAATGAAGCCAAGTTAGACGCCATTATTCCTCAGACAGCTATGGTAAAAAGAAACGAGGCAACCGTTGAAATCAGTTACGATGGCAATCCTAATTTTATTAACATTCCGGGTACGCGTGTTGCTTATGCTGAGAACTCACCCAATACAGTTTTACTTATTAATAACAGGTACTATGCTTGCGAAAACGGTGTATGGTTTGAATCAGCAAGGCCTCTCGGACCATGGGAAGTTTGTGTGCATGTGCCCGGAGAAGTACAGGAAATACCGCCCAGCGCTCCGATTTACCATGTCAAATATGTATATGTTTATGATTATACTCCCGAAGTAGTTTATGTCGGATATACTCCAGCATATACCGGATGTTATATTTACGGCCCTACCGTTGTTTACGGTACCGGTTATCATTATCATTCCTGGTATGGAAGGCATTATTATCCCAGGCCATGGACATACGGTTACCACATGCATTACAATCCATATACCGGATGGAGTATAGGATTTTCAATGTCGGTCTGGAGGCCATACCGCTGGTTTACATATTATCACAGCCATCCCCGCTATCATTATCATTATTATGGTGGTTATTGGGGACCACCGGTTTACCGTCCTCCGTATCATTATCATTATCATCATTATTACGGGCAAAGGCCCGCCCCATACCATGCTCCGGCAGTCAGCCAGCGTGCAGCTCCAACCCGTAATATTTACTATGGTCATCGTACGGGTGTCGAACCTACAAGGCGGAGTACCTCATCATATTCAACGTCAAGGCAGTCAGTTAGTTCAAGCCGTGCAACCAGTAGTACCGGCGTCACAAAAACATCAACCCGTCAGGCAACAAGGCCATCAACCTCTACCCGCCCTGTTGTTAAAAGCACTGAAACCCATCCTGCTACGAGACCAGCTACAACCCAACCGTCTACACGCCCCTCAACATCTTCAAGGCCTCCTTCAACACAGACAACTTCGCCTGCAAGGCGCACCACCACGACAACTACCAGAACACCTGCTGCAAATAATATTTACACAGACAAAGAAGGGAATATATACAGAAGAACCGGAGAGGAATGGCAAAAACGTGAGAACAACACATGGAAACCTGAATCACAGCAACCTGCAACAACCAGACCTTCAAACCAGGCAACTACACGCTCTTCAGGCACAGCAACATCAAGACCCGACCTCGAAAGACAGAGCTACAGCCGTGAAAGAGGGGTTCAACGCAGTACTAACGCACAAACAATCAAATCAACCAGCACTCCACGAACCTCTACTCAAACCCGTTCAAAATCAACCGGTAGTTCCTCATCGGGCCAAAAACAGCAAACACGCACACAGACATCAGGTTCCGGACGCAGGTAAACGGTAAGCAATAATCGGCAGCCATTCACCAGGTATCTGTCATTCAATATCAGCCATCCCTAATCTGGTATCCGATATGCATTCAATTATTCAACCACCAGGCTGTCAATCTTGGCTTTTACCCCGCCAACCCATATTCGGCCACCAGGCTGGTTTAAATCAACTCCTGACGTGTTGTTTTGTAGTCCATAAAACCTGAAATAAGCCGTGTATAATCCGGCAGGTATCTTATCATAATCCGAAGAACCAAAGGTGAAACTAATTTCCGAATTGCCCTGTAATAGCGTTAAATCGCTCATTGTTAAGATATACCAGTCAGGTTCTGTATCAGTCCATCTTAAAAAATAATTCATGTGGGTATGAGTTTCATAAAATGATACTCCACCGGTATAATACATGAATTTCAGACTGCCTGTTTTGGCAGGGTCAGGAATATAATAAGCTATATTATCGTGATTTCTGACCGTAATTGAACAATCCACATCGGAATGATTACCAGAAGAATTTATACTAATGCTGTCAATTCTGCAGCTCAAACCATTGCGTAACAGCCCTTTTTCAGCCAGCGCATTAATAATTCTCGGGTCATTGCGCAGATCATCCTTTTCAGAATAACAGTCTATTTCAATAATATTATTTCCGTAATGGTAACAATCAGTTATAAAAATTGGTTTAAGCGGCATCCTTGACAAAAAACAAAGGTGCATAACCCCCTGATAAATTGTATCATTATCCACTATGGCATAAAAATCAGGCATAGAGTCATTAAAAGCAAAATCGTGCTTTAAAAAAAGCAGATGAGCAGAACTATCGTAAAATACGATATCTTTTTCAACAATCTCAGACCCGTCGGAAAATTTTAATCTGAAGCCCTGATTATTTGTGCTATTATTTTCAGACTCACACGAATTGTAAATGAAAATAACAACTAAAAAAGCAAATAGGCTGATCAAGGTTCTCATAATTGAAATTTTTTATTTATATTGATTTTGACGATCATTTTCTTAAAAAAGTTGCCTGATATTAAAATTTTTGTTGGGTAAATCCGATGACACAAGTTTTATCAAAAAACCAATGAACATATATTAAGTCAAAATAAAGGCAATAGGATAATAAACTCTAAGAGCCATGTTAGGTTAATACTTAATGATAATTATATGTACTGTTTGGCATTTCGAAGCACAATCATTGCAAACCATTAATAATTTTCATTAGTTGAGCCACATTAAAGCCCGTAATGCAGTCCAAATAGCACTTATAGTATGTTATGACCTGTTGTTATTTTTTCCCGACTATATCATCAGGAGTTTTTTTCTTAATATCTTTAATATTAAAGTCTTTATCAAACGTAACAATAGTCAGATCATACTTTTGGGCAATTGAAAATTGGTATGAATCATCAAAATCAATTTTATACCTTTGAATGTTATCAATAACATCTAATAAATCAGACGAATCAAGCGATAATAATTCAATCTGCCCGTTTATAAATAAATCATTAATGAATTTCTTAAAAATATCATATTTCTTTAATCTGGATAATATTACACCTATTGAATGTATTGAAAAATCACTTACAAATAAAGAATCAGTTGATATTAAATCAAAAAACTTTGAAACAACAACTGATTTTTCCTGATCTAAAAGTCGCTCAAGCCAAACGTTGGTATCAACCAGATATCTTACTTTTGTCTCCAATGAAGCGCTAATTTTTGTAATTCAATTGAAGTCAGTTTGATATCCTTTAATCCCCCAGCCCAGTTTTGTTTTAATTTTTTAGGTTTTCTAACATTCCTTTTATTTAGCAAATAGTCCAAATAATGGTCTAATTCTCCAAGCATTCCTGGAGATAATTGATTAATCTTTGTTTCAATATTTTTTATAGTTCTCATAATACAAAAGTAATCATTTTTAAATTTAGTTCAATATATCATTTGGAAAGCTTTTTACCATTTGCCACAAACAACATTATACCTGAAATCTTTCACCCTGAACCGTGCGTAAGTATAATCCCCTTCGGGATTATGCCAAATTGCGTTTGCCGCAGTGCACATTTTTATTCCGTTAATCTCTCCATAAGCAGTAACAGGGGTTGACCACCGTATCCGGGCATATTTGCCTTTACCTGTTGACTTATAACGATCATCCGTAATAAAGTTAACCAGTTCCCCTTTTTCGTTAAAATACACTGTTGCCGAAACACTGATGTTATTGAAAGTGATGGAAGCGCGGGCTGAAAGGCTGTCCAACTTTTCCCAACGGATATTTGGGTTAAGGCACCCCAGTGGTACTAAAATCATATCATTCAGGTAAGTAACCAGTCCCGACTTATCCATTTCCTGCGATTTTTCGTCAAATATCTTAAATCCGGCCAGTCTTCCGAACATATGCCCATGCCCATTGATGAATGCATCCCTGCCTCTCATAGGTATAACGCCCATTAACGAAGTATAAATAAAATAAAGGCGTAAGGGAGTCTGACAAATATTCAACTGTTCAGTTTTAACCTTAAGATATTTTGAATTTTCACGCATACTGAAATCACCTTCCATATCAATCCTGAAATTATACATCAGCGGTTTGCCAATCAAATTTGCATTGATAATATATCGCTGCACCGGTGGAGGCAGATTCTGAATAGTTTCATCAGAAATCACCGGTATGGAATCAGGCAGAGGATAAAGAGCTGTTGCTTCATTAATTTCACTTAAATAAACTGAACGGATAGATTTACATTGCAAAAAAACTAAACTAATGCATAGGCTGAGGAGCCAAAATAATACTTTTTTCATGGATATTTTAATTTTAGTAGTATCTAAACACGCATTTCCGGTTTAGCAGCCACTGCGCGCAATTTATCAACAATTATTTCCATTTCTTTATCTGATAAACGTCGTCGTTTTTCATTTTCAATTATATTGTCATCATTCTTGTGCACCAAAGGATACCAATCGCCCGGGCGTGGCAGGTCATTCTTCAATCTTGGAACAATATGGAGATGCAGATGTTCAATGGTTTGCCCGGCCTCAGGTTTTTCCTGTAGTGACAAATCAAAAGCATCAGTATTAAAAGCATTACAGAGAATCCTGATCCCCTCCTGGGTTATTTGCATGAACTCCAGTAATTGTTCTTCATCTAATTCAACAAAACTGGTAAAGTGATTTACAGGAATCACAAGCGAATGCCCGGGCAGGACCGGGGCAATATTATATATTACTTTAAAATTTTCTGATTCGAGAAAAATGCAATCGTTAATATCCGGGCTGCAAAATGGACAACTGATAGAGGCTTGGTTATTAACTTCCTTAGTCATATCCGATCATTTAAACGCATTCATTTTCAACATATTAATCTCTTTTTCCGTAAGAAACCGCCATTCACCCCTTGACAGGCCTTTCTTGGTAAGACCGGCAAAATAAACCCGGTCGAGTTTACGGATTTCATATCCGAGGTGTTCAAATATTCGCCTCACAATTCTGTTACGGCCCGAATGTATTTCAATCCCGATTTGCTTTTTGTCATTCGGATTAACATAACTTATCGTATCAGCTTTTATAAATCCATCTTCAAGCATTATACCTGTTGCAATTTTTTCCATATCAGCAGGCTTCAGGTTTTTATTGAGTTCAACATGATATATTTTCATCTTTTCAAACTTTGGGTGCGTTAATCTTTTGGTCAGTTCGCCATCGTTGGTAAGCAATAAAACACCAGTAGTGTTTCTGTCGAGCCTGCCAACGGGATAAACCCGCTCACGACAGGAGCCCTTAATGAGGTCAATAACCGTTTTATGGGCATGTGGATCCTCAAGGGTGGCAATATAATCTTTAGGTTTGTTCATCAAAATATACACCTTCTTTTCTTCTTTAAGCCGTTCGCCATTGTATTTAATGGTATCTGAAGGTTTAACTTTGGTGCCCACTTCGGTCACAAGCTTATCATTAACCGAAATTAACCCTGCCTGTATGAGTTCATCAGCCTCACGTCGCGAACATAATCCGGTGCTGGCAATGTACTTATTCAGACGAATCAGTTCGTCCTCGTGTTTAATTTTAGGCATGTCTTTAGCCTGCTTTTTATTTTTTAATATTTTGCGGGTTGATCCCTTTGTGCCTGATGCTTTTGAAGCAACCTTTCTGCTTCCTGACAGGGATCCTCCCCTGCGGGTATTTTTCATTGCAGCCATGGCTTAATTATAATTAAAAAATTAATCGCATAATAAAAAAATAATTTTTCCTGAAATTCTTTTCTTTCATTACAATTTGTAATTTTAAAAAATGACTTATTCCTCTTTTGAGGTTTTATTAATTTAATATTCAGAGTTTTAAAATAAATTATTGATAAGCTTCTTCTAATAAAATTACAAAATTTCAACGCGTAAAGAAATATAAAATTTGTTAAACTTTATGGCATTAATCAAATCGATTTCAGGCATTCGGGGCACAATAGGAGGCAAAGCCGGAGAAGGATTCACGCCGGCCGATATAGTAAAATACACCTCAGCTTATGGTGTATGGATAAAAAGCAGGACCAGTACAGCAAAACCTGCAGCTGTTATAGGCCGTGACGCACGCATATCTGGTAAAATGGCTGAACAAATAGTTACAGGAACACTTGCCGGCATGGGCATTGATATCATAAATCTTGGTTTTGCATCAACCCCCACAGTTGAAATAGCTGTACAACATTTGAAAGCAAACGGCGGCATTATCCTTACTGCAAGCCACAATCCGCGACAATGGAATGCCTTAAAATTACTAAATGCATCAGGTGAATTTTTATCTGCGGAGGATGGCGAGGAAATACTTAAAACAGCAGAAAATGCGGACTATGATTATGCCGGTGTTGACGAACTAGGCCATATAAATATGAACCATGAAATGAATGAATTTCACATAAGGCAGATATTGAAACTTCCCTTAGTGGATGTGCCTGCCATTAGAAAAAGCCGTTTTAAAGTTGCCATTGATTGCGTAAATTCAGTAGGAGGGATAATAATACCTCAATTACTCAGGGAGTTAGGCATTGCGGAAATTATTGAAATATATTGTGAACCGACAGGCGAATTTCCGCATAATCCTGAACCTCTGCCCCAGCATCTGGGTGTAATTTCAGATACCGTGAAAAATAAAAAAGCCGATTTAGGCTTTGTTGTTGATCCTGATGTCGACAGGCTGGCAATTATATGTGAAGACGGCAGCATGTTTGGCGAAGAATATACACTGGTTGCTGTTGCTGATTACGTTTTACAGAACACACCCGGAAATACGGTTTCAAACCTCTCATCATCAC
>JAJUGM010000150.1 GCA_029268165.1 Bacteroidota bacterium | reverse complement strand
CTTCTCTTGCGTAGAATATATTCCACGGGTCGGGAGTTTTAAATCGTGTGAGGTCAAGCAAGCCTTCATCAACTATTGCGAGCGTATAAGTCATTTTTTTCTTATTTGTTTCACTCACTTTGATCGAGAATTCCTTTTCAGGTTGCAAAACATCAGGCATAGAAATCGATGGTTGTAATTTTGTGTCCTGGTTTTCAATCATCAAAGGGATGACCCCGTATAATCTGATGGGCATATCGTTAGAAACATTATTATGTGGTTGAATTAGAGTTACATGAACGTAAATATTGGGCGTCATTTCAGGAGTTACTACAAATGAATATCTTGTTTCTTTGTCTGTTGCATCTATCCAATCAGCTTTAATTACTGAAGATCCTGATTCAAGACTAATTAATACACGTCCCTTGTTGCTGGTTGGTATTAAAATTTCAGCGGTTTCACCCACTTTATAAGTGTTTTTATCAGCGTTAAAAGTCAGCATGGAGGCAGCCTGCGGGTCAGTTCTGAGTGGGCGTCCTGCCCAGCCTGGCCAGTCGATATATACAATTTTTCCTGCTGCATGTCCGCTAACGGGGTCATAAACCCTAATAAAGAATCTGCCCCATTCAGGCCTGTTAATCCTGAAATTAAACCGGCCTTTCCCGTTAGTCGTTGTTATGCTTTTGGCCAGTATTGGATTGTTATAGTTATTACCCATATAGCTTGCAAGGTCATCAGTATTATTTTCCCACCAATAGCGCCATTGAATTTTAAATATTTTAACCTCGAGGTTATGACGATTTACAGGATTGCCATTATTATCAACTGTGACAACATCTACCCAATGAATTGTATCGGTAAGCAGCATTCCTCTTTTGTCTCCTGAAGGTGTGCGGATACCAACATATGAACTATATGGTGAATAAGGAATTGAAAAGAAATCTGTACTAAAGTCACCGCTTTCTTCAAAGACTCTGGTCATTAAGTTAGCCTTCAGCATACCGGGTGAACGCTGTTTAACTGATAAAGTTGCAGAAATCTTAGCTTTACCTTCCTGGTCAATTCTGTCATCAAAAATGGTTTTCTCTTCGGTATCAAAAGTACGCGACGGATCGGTAAATTTATAATCAGGAAATTTGCTGAATGAGGTTTCAGCATTTGTCAGTGTAACATCAACCCTAGCCCTGAGATTTCTGGCAATAGCGCCGTGGAGCCAGGCAACTGAAAGATTGCCCAAAATGGATTTGTCATTAATGGTAAGTTTGTCCACTCCGAAATCAAAATTAATTTTCAGACGATTAGGTTTTATTGTTTCTATTTTTAATGTTTTGCCAAATTCTGTTCCCCCCACTTTTACTTTTGCATTCCAATATCCTGTTGGAGCATCAGGCAGGGTAGATGTTATAAAAGTATAAAAGCCATTTACTCCGCTTCTTTTGGTTAATCTTGTATACAATTGCCCTTGCGGATTATATAATTCAAAAATAACAGGGTGATTTTCAGGTAGTAGTTTTTGTTTATCTTCAAGAATAAATGTTAAAAATATTGTATCTCCAGGCCGCCATACACCTCTTTCACCATAAATAAAACCCTTAAGGCCTTTTTGAATGACACTACCTGATACATCAAATTGGCTTAGTGATAATGAAGATCCATCATCAAGTTTGAGATAGCCACGTTGTTTATCGCTTTTTGCTATCAAAAGGAAAGGCTTTTCAGTGCAGTCTAATGTTGCCATGCCTTTGCTATCAGTAACTTCTGATGCAACTTGTTGTTGTTGATAATTATATACTGTTACCTGTGTGTTTGGCATTGGCTGTGAAGTAACAAGATTCGTAATACAAACCAGCAGCCTGTTGTTATTACTTCCTTTTACAATGATGCCAAGGTCAGATGCTAAAATATTTCTTGCCACAAAGCGGCTCTGGGTATAATATGATTTTGAACACGGATTATCTCTTTCGGACCATTCATAATCATCATCATAATCATAATAATCATAATCAGAATAATAGTCTTCATATGAATCCCAGTAACTCATCTCTGCTTCAACAGGCTCGTCATAATTTTCGCTCATGTCTTCAGTTTCTTCTTCATCTTCTGCATCTTCACAAGGATAAAGAGAGTATTTCTTTTTAAATTGGATTTCTATTCGGTAAATCGACCCAGGGTCAGGCTGAATGAATTTTGCCAAATCGAGATAGAATATATTCCATCGGCCAAGGTCAACGGCAGTACTTGTTAGAAGAACTTTTTGTTTATGAATCAGTCGTCCGGCTCTTTTTAGCTGATTACTCCCGTCAAGTTGGTTTTCCTGGAGAATATAGCCAATATTGTTTTAAAAAATTTTAATGATTTTTACATCAACAGCATTGAGATTGACAGCTTCGAAGGGGAAAATTAGCCCTTTAGAATTAGGTAAAATTACACCTTTACCAACCAGTTTCACAGCAGGTTTTGGTATTTCAAATAATACGTCGCTTGAATATTCTTGTTTTAGTTCAAATCCCTGAACATTGAGAACTCCTTTCTTCACATAAAGTTTTAGCGTTCCTCCTTGCCTTACTTCGGGAAAAACTTTTACAGTATTGCCTTCAATTGTATATGAAAGTGAAGAATAATTCTCAAGATAAATTAATCCTTCAAGATTCTGATTTTTTCTGAGAGGGTCAGAGAACTGTATTAATAAATATTGTTCAGGTTGATGAATTACTTTAACACTGATTACCTTAAAGTCACCAAGTGCAGGTATCTCTATTTCCTGTTTCCCTTTTGATTTAATTCCTATGGGGGAACCATCCCATAAAATTTCAATTTTTTCAGGCTTATCTGATCTTTGCACACTGTCGATAATAAAGGAAAAACTGCGATTATCAGCAGCCGGATACCATTTTATTTTAATTGTACGGTTTCCCTGCCGGGCAGATGTTATTTTATTAAGTTCTTCAATGTCTGTGGCATCAGCTGCTATCATCGAACCTTTTACCTTGTTCCATTCAAGATTATTGTCGCTGTATGATTCGAAACCTTCGATCGAAATATTGAATGTCTGCGGAATTACCGTAAATTGAAACTCAAATGTCTTCAGTTCTGAAGGCACTGACATTATTTTAGATAGGAAGAATTTTGCAGTATATGTTTCACCGGATTTTAATTTTGATTTCGGCCTGAATTCAATAGTCCGTTTATCAACCCAATATGCATCACCCTCGATTTTTGGTTTGAAACTAAAAAGATTAGTTTCAATGACAGTATTAAATTCAATGCTTTGGGGATAGTCTTCTGCCAGAATAATTTGTATAACAGATTCAGCAGAAATAACGCCTGATGTAAAAGCGGAAATTTTTTCAATAAAGGCAGGATTAATAGTAAAGCTTTTTTCACTTTTCTTTTTGCATTGAACAAATGCAGATGCCAGAAATAAAAAAATGAAGCCTCTGTAAAGGACTGAACGCATCGAAGGAGTTTTCATATTGAATTTGATTAATAAGTTTTATTCAGGTAAAATACGAAATTTCAGCAATATAACAATATTTTGTAATAATAAATTGAAATGATTATTTGCTTAGTTCTTGTCTAACGATTTAAGTATAGCATCAAAGGCTTCTTTAAGTTTGCTTCTAAGTTCACTTGATGACGGGAAGCATGAATTTCCGGTATAAGAAATACACATAAGAATTTGTTTATTTCTTTTATTCAGTTCTTCATAAAGAAATGTTTTTTCTATCCGATATATTTCTTTAACTTTTCTTTTTAGCCGGTTTCTGTCTACTGCTTTTTTAAATCGCTTGCGGCTTACGCTGAATAACACCTGAGAGGGATATTTAATATTGATTTTAGAAGGAAGCCAGGTTATTTTTAATGGGTGTTTATTAACAACAAAACCTTTATTGAAGAGGGTTTCAATAAGATTATTAAGAAATAGCCGTTCGTTTTTTTTAAAAGTATATTTAACGGTCATTACAGGATTTTCAAATAAACATTGAAAGCTGTTATTATTGTTTATTAAGGACAATCCTCAATACGGTGCCTTTTCCTATTTCAGACTGATGGACAAATATTTTGCCATCATGATACTCTTCAATAATTCTTTTAGCCAGAGAAAGTCCCAATCCCCAGCCTCTTTCTTTGGTTGTATAGCCTGGCTTGAAAATAGTTTTAAATTTACTTTTAGAAATTCCTTTACCGGTATCAGACACATCAACATATACCACCTGATTGTGATCAGTAACATTAATATCAACCACACCTTTACCATTAACAGCATCAACTGCATTTTTACAGATATTCTCTATAACCCATTCAAAGAGTGATGCATTTAAAGGTAAAAAAAGTTCGTCAATTGAAAAGTGAAGATTAAATTTAACATTCTCTGAAGTCCTGGATTTTAGATAATTAACTGCAGTTGATATCACGTTAATGAGGTTATCTTTTTTCAATATTGGTTTAGAACCTATTTTTGAAAATCTTTCAGTTATTTTTTCAAGTCTTTTTATATCTTTTTCAAGTTCTGTCAATAGGTCAGGATCGTTGGATTTCAGCTTCATCATTTCAAGCCAGGCCAGAAGTGATGAAATAGGGGTTCCCAGCTGATGAGCCGTTTCCTTCGAAAGACCTACCCATACCTGATTTTGTTCTGCTTTTCGCGATGAACTGAAAGCAAAGTAAGCAACAAGGATAAAGAGTAAAATAATACCTAGTTGCACAAAAGGGTAATAAGTAAGTTTTGTAAGAATTGTTGATTTGCTGTAATAAAGATATTGTTTCTCATTAGGCGACAGGTTTATAATAATTGGCTCTGAATAAGCTTTCATTTGTTTTAGTTTTTTACTGACATAACGTGGATTATTCATTTTAGCTGAATCGAGGTTTCGCATAAAATAAATATTATCAAGGCTATCAACCACAATAACAGGAACAGTTTCGTTATTCTGAATTACCTGAACAAAAAAATCCAGATTTTGATCTGACATTTCAGCATTTACAATTCTATTTTGCGCTTCAGCAAGCAATTCTGCTCTTTTATGTTCTTCTATCGAAAGCTTTCGCACTAATTTGTTAGTGTACCAAAGAGAACTGACTCCAATTGCAATTGCTGCAACAAGCAAGAAAAATTTCCAACGAAGTTTTCTGGTATAGATATTCACAATAGCAAAAATTAGAGCGTTAAATTATTGAAAAATTTTCAATCTGAACTATCTTCTTCATCCCATTTAATTCGGTATTCGTTATCGGTTTTATTATTTCTGATTTTTCCGGTATCGGGACTACCAATTTTTTCTTCCCATTCAACCCTGAATGATTTACGATTATCTTCATTTTGTTTCACCGAAGCATTTTCTTTATTGAAAATTTGCTTTATTTCAGCACTTTCATGATTTAATCTTTCTTTTATCAACTTAAAAGCTTTCTTGCTATCAAATTCAACTTTATAATTATCAGGCGTTCCGATAATTGATATTGGAATAACAGAGTTGTTATCCTCATTTTCCATTATTAGATAATCATCAATATTCTGATTTTTATGTTTTGCTTTTTTAAACAGTACATCAGAGAGAGAAACTTTCAGGCGGTAGTCAAAGAAATTATCAAATGAATGCTTTCCTGATAATGATATATTGAAAGCTGAAGAATTAATATACATTTCAGGGATGAGAATATTCATGTCAGAAATATAAATGGTATTTCTGATAGTATTAAACCGGATATGCCTTAGTTCTTCAACATTAATGTATTTTGAAAGGCTTAGCATGGGATCAAATTTTAACAATTCACCGTTTAATATCTCGATGTCAGCTTGAGCAGAGAGACTTGATGGAATAAAATCAAGGTGATGATCCCAGCAGGCAGAAAATCCTACCTTACCGTTGAGCTTTCCTCTGAGGTTTTCATCAATAATAAACTTCTGTCCAAAATGATTAAAAGCTGAGAACAACTGTTGAATATCAATTCTATTTAATGTAGCATTACAATTTACATAAATGGAAGAATCTGGTTTTTGATTAATTAAAGAATTACCTGAAATAACACCATCTCTAAAATTAATATTAAATTCTTTAAATAGTAAAGAATTTTTCTGTAACTCAAAATCGCATTTCATATTAGTACCGCTGAACTTACCAATGAGTAGTTCTTCTGCGTTGAATCTGGCTTTTAAGTTTAAGAATTCCGGAATTTTATATGATTTTATGTTTGCAGAACTGTTATGCCTATATATAAAGTTTCCCAGGTTGAATGCTTTTGAGTAAATATATAAGTTAGAA
Source organism: Bacteroidota bacterium (assembly GCA_029268165.1). Taxonomy (GTDB): domain Bacteria; phylum Bacteroidota; class Bacteroidia; order Bacteroidales; family UBA10428; genus UBA5072. The sequence goes on along the minus strand of JAJUGM010000150.1, from coordinate 1,517 downwards.
ATTACAATTGTTTTCTTATCAGCAAGATAAGAAAATAACTTATCCATGGAACCAGAAATTAGAAAATGACTTTGATTTAAAGTTATAGATAAATTATTTAAATATATATTTTTACTTATCATTGCTTTACCATTAATATCCTCAAAGGAATAATCGGTTCCTTTAATTTTAAGGTTACAATCGTTAAATTCTAAAGAACCTGATATTGATTTATTAAATAAATTCAATAGATTAATTTTTTCATTCTCAGTAAATTTATCTTCTGCTTTTAATTCCAAATTTACCTGACCATTAAGGTATTCAATACTATCCAGGTCAAATAAATGATATAAGTTATTTAAATATATTGTTGAATATATTTCAGTACGGAATTCCGGAGTCTTGAAATTTTTAATTGTAAGATTTCCTTTAATCCTGCCGGTACTTAAGCGAGCATTAAATGATTTTAGTTCAAGTTTAATATCATCAATTTTATTTCCGGATAATGAACCGTTTATGTTAATATCGGATAATTTAGTTTTTGTATTTATATTACTAAGAGAGCCATTATTAATTATGAAACTCGTTGTAATTTGAGGAAATTTTGTTTTACTTATTTGACCTTTTATATGAGCAGACATTTTGCCTTTTCCGGATAAAGAATAACCAGATAGCCATTGGTTTTTCGCTTTAAAAGGGAGGATTGAAAATATCTCATCAAGGCCAAAATTTGATGAAAGTACTTTTATGTCTGTATGAAAATTGGGTTTTAATATTAAGAAACCATCTAATTGCAGGAATAATTTATTAAGATAAATTTTTGCCTGATTTAAAGTTATTTTATCATTTTTTTGCCCTGCCCTAAGATTAAGGAAAATAGGAATATTATTTAAATAAACCTGATTGTGATGAGTAATTGTATTAAGAAACAAGTGAGATTTTAACGTAAACGCAGCCGTATATTTGGAAATTGTCCCGCTAAAGACTGATTTTTTAGTAAAACAACTGATGTGGTATGAATCTTTTACGTTATGTAAATTTATTATAATTGATGAAAGAGTAATATTGTTGAATCTATAATGATAATCTTCGTCGGGTTTTCCCTTTTCAGATGGTTTCCAAATCTGAAAATTTTTACTTCCTGATGAATCTATAAGAAGATTTATTTTACCATCGATCAGGCTAATTTTTTTAAGATGATATTTTTTGTTCAATAATTCGGTTATACTGAACTGGAAAAAAATGCTTTTTGCATATAACAGTGTATCAGCATCGTGTATGTTAAGGCCATCAGAGTTTCTTCCCTTTCTCGACTTTACAAGTACATCAGAAAATTCGACTGTTCCATAGGGGAATTTTTTAAAGAAACTAAAATCAATTTTGCTAACAATAATTTCGGTTAATAAATGTTCATCGAGATATTTTTTCAGGTATTTGATAATAGCCTTGTCATGAGAAAAGGAAAGTATTGTAAAACCGGTAATTATCAGCATAATAATTACAAAAAACACATAAAATAGCCATTTAAATCCTTTAAT
>JAJUGM010000149.1 GCA_029268165.1 Bacteroidota bacterium | reverse complement strand
ATTAATAAATGCTTATGCAATAAAGCATTTGTAATCAATTCAAAAAGTATTGGAATTGAAACCATCAATGCATCGGAGTTTTAAGTGAAAACTGCTTAGGCCATGTTGCTTTGCGGAATGTCTGCGGCTGATTTAGCTCATTGTATAAATAGAAAAAATAGACTAAAGGCTTTAACAGTATTAAATACACATATCAAGAATAAACAAATACATCCAGGCGAATAAAAATTTGATGTATTTTTAGAGGAAATTATTCATTGGGAGCTCTTTCTGAGAGATCCCAATGAATTTCCCGATAAAAAAACACTTTTCTGGTGCAGCGCCAGCAAACCGGAAAAGTTGATTTTTCTTAATCGCATTGCATTAGAAATTTTTCTAATGCAATAATTGGGATTAATGTCTTAGCCGGGGTTATTGATTTCAATGATAATAGGAATAATAAGCTGTTTACCAAGAGATTGGTTATTTCAGGTATATTTTTCTCACTGCATCGAGCCTCAGAAACAAAAATAAAAGAATGGTGAATGCAATCATGGATGACCCTCCATAACTAAAAAAGGGTAATGGTATGCCAACTACAGGAAACAGACCTATAGTCATTGCAATATTAATGGTAAAATGGAAAAATAGTATAGAAAAAACGCCATATCCATAAATCCTTGCAAAAGCTGACCGTTGCCTTTCAGCAAGGACAATCAGCCTGAAAAGAAGTGCAGAAAAAGCAATAATAACAAGGGTTGCACCTAAAAATCCCCATTCTTCGCCAACAGTGCAGAAAATAAAATCGGTACTTTGCTCGGGCACATAATTAAGCTTGGTTTGTGTTCCGCGCAAAAAACCCTTGCCTGCGAAACCTCCGGCGCCAATGGCTATTTTCGACTGGTTAAGGTTATATCCTACACCCCTCACGTCTGTTTCTTTTCCCAGCAAAATATTGACACGGGTTTGCTGATGCGGTTTGAGTACCTTATGAAAAACATAGTCAACAGAGTAGGTAAATCCAATGAAAACAAACAATATCGTAAGCACAAAAAAAGCATTTTCAATTTTTTTCCATATCACAACAACAATTAAAATAACTGCAGATAATATTGATGCGATTAACCAAAGCATGTAAACGTCAGGTCTGAAAGGAGAGAAATAAACAATCATCCGCACGATACCATAAACGCCTATAAGTACTAGGGCACTGTATAAAGAGTGAGTATATTTCTGATTTAAAATGCCAATAAATATAATGCCGCAGGTAAATAATAATACAATCACAACTGTCTTGGGCAACAGCAAGGTCATAAGGAACACAACTGCCGTAAAAATACTAAAACCCAGAATCCATCCGGGCAATCCTTCGCGGTAAAGCACAAAAATAAAACATGAAAAAACTATAGCTGTACCGAAATCGGGCTGAATGATAATAAGCAATACCGGTAAACCAATAATGCCGGAAATAATTGCAATGGATTTCCATGTCATAAGTCTGACATTATATCCGCTGAGATAGCGGGCGACAGTGAGCGCCACGGCAATTTTCACAAATTCTGATGGTTGCAATCCAAATCCGAAAATATTAATCCATGATTTAGAGCCATGTACTCTTGAACCAATAAGTAAAACAGCTATTAAAAGAATGATTCCAAAACCATATATCGGATAGGTAAAAAAATAAAAAAAACGGTGATCCAATGCGAAAAGCACAATAACGGAAAGCAGGGAAATTAAAATCCATATCAGCTGGTCGCCATAATTCTGATGCAGGTCAAAAATACTCCTGAACTGTTCGTTATAATTTGAAGCAAAAATATTCATCCAGCCAAAAATTACCATAAAGAGATACAATCCTACGCTTATCCAGTCAATTTCTTCAAATATGTTTAATTTCCTGATCATTTGTATAATAAACTGCTGGTTAATATTCTGTTTTCAACCCATTTGCGGTTTGGTGCAATAGAGTCGGTAAGGTATTTTTCGATCATCAGACTGGCGATGGGGGCAGCATAAGACGCCCCCCATTTGCCGTGCTCGACATAAACTGATATAGCTATTTTAGGGTCGTCTTTTGGCGCAAAAGCAATGAATACCGAATGGTCTTCTCCGTGCGGATTCTGTGCTGTACCGGTTTTGCCACACACTACAATATTGTTCAGCCTGGCTATCCCGGCTGTACTTCCTGCACCTCCGTTTACTGCCAGATTCATACCTTCAACCACGATTTCAAAGTTGGTCGTGTCTATTTTGATGACATGTTTTTTGATGAATCTTCTGTCGAGGGTGTCAATGCCTTCAATTTTTTTAACAACATGCGGGATATAATAATAACCTCTGTTTGAAATGGCAGCTGCCAGATTGGCCATCTGAAGCGGCGTAATAAGCACTTCACCTTGTCCGATTGCAAGAGAAATTACGGTAAGCGAACTCCAGCGGTGCTCTCCGTAATATCTGTCGAAATAAGAAGCAGGAGCAATAAAACCGCGCAATTCATTGGTGAAATCCGAATTCAGCCTGCTGCCCAGTCCGAATGAAATTACATAACTGCGCCAGTTATTATATGCGTCGGTTGTTGTTGTGTATTTAGGGTCATCAAGTATTCGGCGGAAAACATTGCAAAAATAAGCATTGCATGAATTCTGTATGCCACCCAGAAGCTTTAGTGGCGAATTATGTATATGGCATCCTACGCTGACTCCTTTGGCATAATAACCCTGACTGCATGAAAAAGATGTTTCTGTGCTAATTACCTTCTCCTGCAATGCAATTAAAGCATTTACGGGCTTAAAAGTGGAACCGGGCGGGTAATTTGCCATCAAAGCGCGGTTAAATAAGGGTTCAAGTGAATCCCTTTCAAGCTTTGAATAGTTGTCTGAACGGCTTCTTCCAATTAATAACGATGGATCATAACCTGGTGCAGAGATTAATGCAAGAATTTCACCTGTGGTTGGTTCAATGGCTACAATGGCGCCTTTGTAATTCTTCATCAGCTTTTCGCCATATTCCTGTAATCGCGAATCAATCGTGCATATAAAGTTTTTCCCAACATGAGCGTCTTTATCATAGCGTCCTCCCTGATAAGGCCCTTTAACCATTCCGTGAACATCAACAAGAAGTACCTTCTGGCCTTTTTCGCCTCTGAGGAATTCTTCATAATATCCTTCAATACCGCTAATACCAATATAATCTCCCATCACATAGTAGGGGTTCTTTTCAATGATTTTTTCGTCCACCTCGCCTACATACCCTAGTAAATGTGCGGCAATCTCTTTGCTATACTTTCTCAAAGTCCTCGATCTGACATAAAAACCAGGAAACTGATAAAATCTTTCCTGTAATAAAGCATAGGTTTCGGGCGATAATTGTTTAATAAATGGATCACGCCGGTATTTGGGTATTCTGGCACGGGCAATGCCATTTCGTAACTGTTCAATATTAATATTGAGAATTTCACATAAAGCAATACTATCAAATTGCTTCAGTTCATAAGGAGCAATCATCAGGTCATAAGCAGGCTGGTTATAAACCAGTAATACATTGTTGCGATCATAAATTAAACCACGCGCCGGATAGATTGTTTCAATGCGTTTGGAGTTATTTTCAGCCGATAGCTTATAACTTGAATCAATTATCTGAATATAGAACAGCCGCATTATCAAAATAAGAGCCACCGCCACGACCATCATGGCCATAATATTTTTCCGACCTGCAAACTGATCCATAATTCATTTACGAAAAACAAAATACTGGCTTATTATAATAAAGGCTAAAGAAAAAGCAGAACTTAAAAACACTTTAAGCAAAGTATGAAAAAAATTAACGAAACTCAATGCTTCAAAATAAAACAAAATAAGATGATGAATAATTACCATTAATAGGGCATATTTAAAAAACCATTCAAAACCCATATAACTGATGCGTGGTAACACATTTAATTCATAACCGCCATGCGGGGCAATAACTTTCAGAACTTCATTTCTGATAAATGCAATAAAAACAGTTGCTGAGGTGTGAATTCCCGGAGTGCCCAAAAATAAATCAATGATAAGACCCATTGATAGGCCTGAAATCAACAGCAATGAACGGGAAAAATCAAACGGGACCAGCAGAAAAAACAAAACGTAAATAAAAGGGTTGATAAAACCTGAAAACTGTATATTATTGAAGATTAATACCTGCAATAAAATTACAGTAATAAACAGTATAACTATTTCAACAGGTCTTTTATTCATTTATTGCTTTTTGTTCAAGAGTTTCAATTTCTTCACGAAATTCGTTCCGGATTACCTGAACCTGATTAAGGCGGTGAAAATCGGCCGAAAGCTTAACAGTTATCTCATAATAATTTCCGCCTTTTAACCGGTAATCTGAAATAACACCTATCATAATATCTGCAGGGAAAATACTTCCATATCCGCTTGTAAAAACAGTGTCGCCTTTTGTAATCATCACATGATGGGGAATATCTTCAAGTATTGCCTTGCTTGTTGAAGTGCCTTTCCAGCTTAACGGGCCGAAATAGCCCGAGCTTTTAATTTTGGCGCTTACACTAAATCTCGGATTCAGCAATGAAAATGCAACACTGAAATTATCTGACACTGTTTTAATTATTCCTACGATGCCATCGCCGCAAATTACTGCCATTTCAGGTTCGATACCATGTCTTCTGCCTTTATCAAGTGTTATGTAGTTGTATTTTTTATTGGTAGAATTATTGATTACCCTGGCACTTATGTATGTGAAATTACGGGGGCTGAGCGTATCGCCTCTGAAAGCAGAATCAATATAAGATATTTTGTAAGACGATTTCAGCAGATTATACAACCGGTTATTTTCCTCAGCAAGCTTTTTGTTTTCTTTATAAAGCGAAAAATAATCAAGCCAGTTTTCAATTTTATAGGCTAAATTCTTTTTAATTTTTTGTCCGGCCTGGTAAAATTTAGCCTCATGGTATGCACTGGTAGTAAATAGCAGGCTGATTGAGAAGATCTCAAAAATCACAAACAAAATAAAGACATGATACTGAATTATAAAACGTAACAGGTTTCTCATGAGCGTTAATACCTGTAACCACCGGTTATCTGATTAATAATTTTGAATATTTGTCAAGATTTTTCAAAACAATACCTGTTCCTCTTGCTACAGCATGAAGGGGATCTTCAGCCATATTAAAAGGTATGCTAATTTTATCGGTTAGCCTTTTGGCCAGGCCTCTTAGTAAAGCTCCTCCACCTGTCAGGTATATACCTTTCTGCACAATATCGGCATATAATTCAGGAGGTGTCTGCTCAAGTACCGACAAAATGGCCGATTCAACCTTTGTTAACGATTTATCGAGACAATGGGCTATTTCCTGATATGAAACAGGAACTTCAATAGGTAATGCTGTCATCATATTTGGCCCTCTTACCAGATAATCAGGCGGGGGATTGTCAATATCAGGCAAAGCAGCGCCTACATTTATTTTAATGTCTTCTGCAGTTTTATCACCCACCTTGATATTATGCTGATGCCTCATATAAGCCTGAATGTCAGAGGTGAAACCATCTCCTGCAAAACGGATGGATTCATTACATACAATGCCTCCCAATGCAATCACGGCTATTTCTGTAGTCCCTCCGCCAATGTCATCAACCATGTTGCCTTCAGGTGCAATAACGTCAAGCCCTATACCAATGGCAGCAGCCATGGGCTCATAAATCATATATACATCACGTCCGCCGGCATGTTCTGATGAATCTCGTACAGCACGAAGCTCAACTTCAGTACTCCCCGAGGGAATACTCACCACCATCCTGAGTGATGAGGCAAAGTATTTATTACGCGTGTTCGTCAGTCTTATCATTTCCCTGATCATTTGCTCTGCTGCATTAAAATCAGCTATAACTCCGTCACGTAATGGCTTTATTGTCCGTATATTTTCATGTGTTTTGCCATGCATCTGTCTGGCTTCATGGCCTATGGCAACCAGCTTTTTTGTTGTCTGATCAATGGCAACAATAGAAGGTTCGTCAACAACAACCTTATCATTTTCAATAATAATAGTATTTGCCGTACCCAGATCAATCGCTAACTCGCGGATAAAAAATGAAAAAAGGCCCATAGTCAGTTAAAATTTTTTGTAAAGGTAATATTTTGAATTATCAATAAACACACAAAATGTTAAACTTATTAACTCAAAAAGAAGTTACATTTTTAATGCTTAAAATGACGTATCCCTGTAAAAACCATAGCCATGTTGTGATTATTGCAGTATTCAACAGATTCATTATCGCGGACTGATCCACCTGGTTGTACAACTACTCTGATTCCTGCGTTATCGGCAATTTCAACACAATCAGGGAAAGGGAAAAAAGCATCAGAGGCCATTACTGCTCCCTCGAGGCTGAACCCGAATGCTATTGCTTTGGCTATGGCTTGTTTCAATGCATCAACCCGCGAAGTCTGCCCTACCCCGCTTGCCAGTAACTGCCTGTTTTTAGCCAATACAATCGTATTTGATTTGGAGTGTTTAACTATAATATTGGCAAAAACCAGATCATCATATTCAGCATCCGTAGGTATGCGATGTGTAACCGGTTTCATGTCTTTCTGCAATTCTGTTTTTATATCTCTCTCCTGCTCAATCACTCCATGAAGCAGGCTCCGAAACTGAATCAAAGGTAAATCAACCATCTTACGTAATAAGATGATTCGGTTTTTCTTTTTCTTAAATATTTCGAGGGCTTTTTGGTCATATCCGGGGGCAATGATAACTTCAAAAAACAGTTTATCAATTTCTTCAGCGGTTACAGCATCAACCATTGCGTTGGTTATCAGTATCCCCCCGAATGCTGATACAGGGTCGGCTGCCAGTGCGTCCTTCCATGCTTCGGTAAGTGAAGGTCTTGATGCAACGCCACATGCGTTGTTGTGTTTCAAAATAGCAAAGGTAGTTTCTGTGAAATCATCAATCAGGTAAACTGCAGCTTCAATATCAAGAAGATTGTTATATGAAATTTCCTTTCCGTGAAGCTGGTCAAACATCTTATTAAAATCGCCATAAAAAATGCCTTTCTGGTGCGGATTTTCGCCATAGCGCAACGGCATGGCCTGCATGATACTGCATTTAAAAGCTTCAGGCTGTTTGTTTTGATTAAAATATTTAAAAATGGCAGTGTCGTAATGTGATGTAACGGCAAAAGCCTGCAGAGCAAGTGTTTTTCTTTCTTCAAGTGTTGTTTTGCCTTTATTGTTTGCTAAAATATTCAGCAAAGCAGCATACTCGCTACGTGACGGAATAATAACAACATCTTTATAATTTTTAGCCGCTGCCCTGATAAGCGAAATGCCTCCGATATCAATTTTTTCTATAATCTCTTCCTCAGAAGCGCCCGATTTAACAGTATCTTCAAAAGGATACAGATCGACTACCACAAGGTCAACCTGAGATATCTCATATTGAGTTATCTCCTGCCTGTCAGATTGATTTTCGCTGCGGGCCAGAATACCACCAAATATTTTCGGATGAAGCGTTTTTACCCTTCCGCCTAAAATTGACGGATAACATGTAAGTTCCTCAACAGCCCTTACTTTATATCCAAGCTTTTCAATATATTCTTTAGTTCCGCCGGTTGAAATGATTTGAATGTCAAGTTCATTCATTTTTTTCAAAATATCATCCAGCATATCTTTGTGATAAACTGAAATAAGCGCTGTCTTTATTCTTTTTTCATTCATTGTCATTGATTAATAATAATTACATCGATAAAACCATTTAGCAATTGCAAAGGCAGGCAATATATTAATTTTTTAAACAAGTAATAATACTCTTTTATATCTTTGT
>JAJUGM010000148.1 GCA_029268165.1 Bacteroidota bacterium | reverse complement strand
GATTGAACTCCAGATCAGAATCGCACAGAACGAAAAACTGCCATATAAACAGGAGGATATTAAACTCAACGGCTGGGCCATCGAATGCCGCATAAATGCCGAGGATGTTCAGGCAGGTTTTTCCCCAAATCTCGGCATCATTGAAAAAGTATCCTTCCCTAAAGGGAAAAATATCAGAATTGACAGCGGTATATCTGATTATTCTGTAATAACGCCATATTTTGATTCAATGATGGCCAAACTTATTGTTCATGCCGAAAACCGCGAAAAAGCAATTCAGGCCGCTATAGCTGCTCTGAACAAATGCTGGATAAAAGGTATTAAAACCACCATTCCCTTTTGTCTTAAAGTAATGAATCATAAGAAATTCAAAAAAGGCGACTTCAACACATCATTTATTGAAAAAGAACTGGATACCTTATTTTACCAGGGAAATGAGGACGAAATGCTGGCTGCCTATGTGGCCACATTCGACTATGCAGCACAACTTGAAACCGATCGAACAACATTCGTCGATTTTGAAAGAGGCAAGAACATCAGCCCATGGGTTCTCAATAAACGTCTGAAATCACTTTAATAAAAATAGCTGTCCATGAAATTATATTCAAGAAATAAAAAGACTGAACATCAGTATTTTGCAGTCACACCAGCAGAAAAAAAATACGAAATTTCCAACCCCTTCAGTGAAGAATTGAAGATAAACGGCAAAAAGGCAGATATTAAAATTTTTGAAGATGAAGAAGGATTTACCTATTTAGAATATAAAGGAAAAAAATACCTGGCTGAAATCATTGAAAAAAATCAGAACAAATATACTGTATTGTTAAATGGCGTCAGTTACTCATTTACTATTGAATCGCCCATATCTTACAGCCGCCGAAAATATCTCGAAAAATACAAACAGGCCTCAAAAACAGAATTCATTACCGCTCCAATGCCTGGCAAAATTATTGAACTGCTGGTAGATGAAAACACAACCGTTAAGGAAGGAGATGCTATACTGATTCTTGAAGCCATGAAAATGCAGAACGAAATCAGCAGCCATGTAAACGGAAAAGTGAAAAAAATAAACGTCAAAGCCGGCGATACTGTTGCTAAAGATGAAGTATTGATGGAAATTGAAAAATAATCACGCGTCAAAGCAGTACATCTTACAACATTCCTTTATTCCATAAAACCATATAGTAATTGCGACTCTAATTTTCTCCAATCAGTTCTGTCGTTCTTTTAATTAATGTTATTGCAGCCTGTTCATCCCTGACATTAAAAGCACCTGCAATATAATCGCTTTTCAGCGACATATAAACATTCCCGTTGAAAAAATCATTCACAATATAAATCCCATCTTGCCGGCGAACTTTATCTTCCTTCATCATGCCCAGATAAGTGTTAAGCATTACCTCGGCTTCTTTGTCTTTACCATGAATAATAAAAAGTGTCATGCCGCCTCCAGTTGTATATCTGGCTGTAAATGCAGACTGCAAAAATCCATATCCCAGAAAATTTTTGGCTACATAGCCGTCTGACATAAATACCTTGCCCTCTTCAGGGAAAAAGCTAATTTCAACAGGCCATGAATTATTCTGATTTATTTTTTTGACAATTTCTTCTGCAATAAGCCTGAGAATTTCTTCTCCTGCATTCCTGCTCCCAACCGACATTATTTTTACATAAAACGATCCGGTAAGAAAATGAAGCACCCCTTCAGCTGTATAACCCTGCACACCTACCGGAATAAAATGATAATCGGGCATCCGCTCCGAAGTGTAAATTCCATAAGCATTTTCAGGTACGTTATGATGATACAATTCCACCCGCACAGCAATATCTTGATTATTATGGTATGTCGCAATATATAAACGCTGAAATCCATATTGGATATACAAATCAGCAGCACCATCAATCAGTTCAAACAAATTCGCTGGTGTATAGGTTTCTTTTTCTATCTTCAGATCCCATCCCTTAATTTCCGGAAACAAATCATTTTCAGCATATAAAATACGATGCATTAAAAAAACTGTTATTATAAAAAAGATAATTCTCATACTTTCGTTTTAAAGATTTATACTAAAATATAAAATTTGAACCGGTTAATAACTTTTTTGCTTACTTTTAAAACCTTTTTTTAAAAAATTTATTTTTGGATGCAAATATCCTCAATTCATTTAATAACATTTTGAAGGAAATTAAAAATTATATATTGATCACCTTTCCCAGGTGGCTGATTGGTCTTCTGATTTTCCTGACGTTCAGCACATTTGTTTTTGATAATCCTGCTTCAGAAAATATCCCCGGTTATCATTATAATCCTTTACCTGCAAGCCAACTGCTTCAACCCATAACAAATCTCAGCCAAATATATGACCAACGCATATCAGCCATAGTAGAAGATAATATTACACCAGGCGCTGCAATGGCCATTGTTTTTAACGGCCAGATTATTCTTCTTAAACCATACGGTTTAAAAAAACAAGGCACATCCGATTCTGTAAATATTCACACTGTATTCCGGATTGGATCGGTTTCAAAAGGTTTCGCTTCTGTCTTAACTTCCATTATTGCTAACGAAAATATTATTCATCTTGAGGATAAAATTAGTTTGTATTTGCCCGATTTTCATCATATCGATACATCCAATTTTAATAAAGTAACTATAAAAAATCTGCTTAGCCATACTACAGGTTTACCGGTGCATACATTTACCGACCTTCTTGATTGTAACATCCCCTATACGGAAATCCATAGCCAACTCAAAACGGTTCCTTTTGTTTCATCCCCTGGCCAGGTTTACAGCTATCAGAATGTTGCTTTCAGCCTTATAAGTGATATTATGCATAACGTAACAGGTAAGGATTATGTTTATCTGCTGCGCGAAAAAATATTTATCCCGCTTAATATGACCGACGCTTCATCTGAATATGTTTCATTGATTATGTCGGGCAATTATGCTTATCCTCACATCAGACACAGAAATACATGGGTAGCTGTTGCAAACAACACCCGCTATTATACAACAGCTCCTGCTTCGGGCATTAATGCAAGCATTGCCGATATGGCTCAATGGCTGCTTGCCGTTACAGGCGCCAGGGAAAATGTAATAAACCAGCAAGTGCTTGATTCAATTTTCAAACCGCAGATTGAAATTCCCCTCAGACGAAGACTTAGAAAAGCCTGGCCAGAAGCAGAAAATTTTTACTATGGCCTGGGTTGGCGTATTGTTAAGTCAAATAATAAAACCATCGTTTTTCATAGCGGACATGTTCAGGGTTTTCATGCAGAAATAGGCGTCGCACCTGAGGAAAAACTAGGAATAGTTATTCTGTGTAATGCCAATGCGTCCGATATAGGACATCTGATCCCTGATTTCTTCAATCATATTTTCTAACCGGCATGTATGGCTAACCGAATCTATTTTTTTATAATCTTCTCTGTTCTGATAAGCTTACCGTTTACAGCAACCTGATATAAGTACAAACCTTTAATTAATGACTGCCTTTGCAAACTGTTAACATCAATCATTACATCATGTAACCCCTGAGTCAAATATCGGTTGATCACTATAATCTCTTTACCCGTGTAATCCGTTATTCTTATTCTTACATCTCCCTCCTCAGGCATGCCTATCCTTATTGTAACCATATCTTCAAAGGGATTCGGAAAAGCATACACTTCATAGAAATTTGCTATCATCTCTGTTTGTTTCAAATCAGATATTCCGTTAATCTGACTATCCATCCATAGCAACCTGTCAGAAATCCATGTCAAAAGATATTGAATTTCATTTTCATAATTACCACCAACATAAGCATTAGGCCATACCCATTGATTTAAAATAGGCCAACGGATAAAATTACGCTCCTGTGCTTCATCAAGCAACAAGGCAAGTGAATCAATAATACCTGTTATGGTAGTTTCAGATAGTATATTATGTCTTAATTGCTGCCACCGCGACTTTAAAGTAAGAATAAAAGTAGGATCTTGCAGCAACCTTGACCACCAAAACGGAATTTGAAATTCATCCTGTGAAAGTATTGAATTAATTACCCATCCTGATGTCAGATCACCCGAATAATAATTGGCATTTCCAAAGCCAAGGTTAATGTCCCATAAAGGGCCCATGGTTAATCTACCCCCCTTGCTGTCTTTATCTTTATAAAAATAAGTACTTAACCGATAGGCATCAACATTTTTTGAAAGCTCACTGAATAAAAAATAGTCTACAAAGGAACACAGATCAACATAGGGTAAATATCCTTTTGTTGGATCTTGAAATGAAGCACCATTTAAAGCTGTTTCAAACCGGGTAACATAATTCTTAATATATTGCCGTTGCTCATCAGGCATATCTTCCCAATCCGGATAATAGTATGATATCTTTATGTCTTTATTGCCTACCGGAGATTTATAAGGAGAAACCCAGTGTTCATCTGGTCTGTCAATACGAAGTATATATCCTCCTGTCAAATCATCATCCAGTATGTCATCCGGATTCAATGTTGAAATATTAACCCTGTTATTATCACATTTTATTTTTTCACCTAACATATAAATACCCCTGTAATCATTATTTAATATTAACTCACAGAAACGGGTACGGCTTGCATATCTACCAGCCCGGCGGCTTAGTTCATATGCCAGCGCATTCCTAATTAAAGTTTTATCAGAATACTCCCCTATTAATACCCAGTCATTCTCCTTAGGAAGCCCCAACAGCGATATATTCAAATTTCCTCCAGTATCATCCTGTGTTTCAAATGAATAGCTAACTTTATCTGAAACCCAAGCTGACGATGAACCTCTTTGCTCAATGCTCACAAGACCATCAAACTCATTGAAAGAGCCATAAAAACTGTTTCTGCCATCGTTATTATTTACTATTCCCATGTGGGCTGCAATACGATTGTCATTCGGTATATGAAGTCCCTCAGTATTAATAATAACAACCGGAAGATTGGAAGAACTATCTTCAGCTGCTTTTATTCTTCTGATATTTTTGAAATTGATCCCTTCTTCAGATTGAGCAAATGTGAGCGACGGGCCTATAAAAAACAATGCCAATATACTTGCATTCAATACCAAAATATGCTTCATCGTTGATTGATTTTGTTTCAATGCCTTCAATATTTGATTTTACGAATTATTCCATATTTTTGTTCAAAAATAAACAATAATGGAAGTAACAGAGCGTACCAACAATAATTATTATTATTATGATATTCTTGTTGCTTTGTTTGTAGCCGTTTTGCTGATCTCAAACATTGCCTCAACCAAAATTCTGGTGCTTTGGAAATTCACTTTTGACGGTGGTACTATTCTCTTTCCGCTTAGTTATATTTTTGGTGATGTGCTGACTGAAGTTTACGGATACCGGCGTTCGCGCAAAGTAATCTGGCTGGGATTTTTTTCAGCTGCCCTGATGTCGCTTGTTTTTTATGTCGTTCAAAAATTGCCCCCTGCGCCCGACTGGCCATATCAGGAAGCATTCAGTAATCTTCTCGGTTTTGTCCCCCGTATTGTCGTTGCCAGTCTTATTGCTTACTTTGCTGGTGAATTCTCAAATTCATTTACTCTTTCAAAATTGAAAATTTTTACAAAAGGACGTTTCTTATGGATAAGAACCATAACTTCCACATTAGTAGGCGAAGGGCTTGACACAATACTTTTTTGCACCATAGCTTTTTATGGTACAATGCCCTCTTCTGTTTTGCTTGCTGTAATTATTTCAAATTATATTTTCAAATGTTCTGTTGAAATTCTTTTTACTCCGTTAACATACACTATCGTTGGTTTTCTGAAAAAAAAGGAAAACATTGATGCTTATGATATAGGAATTAGTTATAATCCTTTTTTATTAAAATAATTTGATGCCTCCGGGTTTTCTCTTTTGTTTATAGCATTTATAAATGCTGACTTTTTTTTAATTTTATTCAAATCGGCAGTATCCTGGTTAAGAAGCTTTCAAATTTTAGTAAAATATAACTACTTATATAAGGTTATAAACATATTATGTTCTATTGTTTGTTTCTTTAAAATTTTACAGAATGAATCCAGTTAAGTTGTTTTTTAGTATCAGTTTATTATTAATATTTGCCGACTTAATTTCGCAATCAGGGGTATCAGTACCATTAAAACCTGAAACAGCTGTGGAAATAGCTATTAAAAACAATCCTCAGATAAAACATGCTGAATTACTGATAAAAAAATCAGAATTATCCAGAACAGCAGCCTGGGAATTCCAACCCGCTGAATTTTCATACAGTTACGGGCAGTTATATTCACCTGTTAATGATCGTTATATGCATATTCATCAGCATTTTGGCTCATTGCTTACCCATATTCAGCAAGGTAAAATGGCAAAGAAACAGGTAAGTCTTAATCTGTGTGATCTGGAAATTCAAAAACGTTCTTTAACTGCGCAGGTAAAATCAGCATTTTATTTCTGGTGGTTTGCATACGAAAAATTAAACCTGGTTAAGGAAGAAGCATCATATCTTAATGATATTCAAAGAATAGCTGAATTGAGATATAGCCTGGGAGAAACCGGCGAAATTGAAAAATTAAATGCTATTGCAAAGTCTGCTGAAATATTTAATCTGATTAACATTTACAGTGATGAATTACTGATTGCTGAAAACAAATTAAAACAGATAATGGCCACTGACCTGGATATTACCCCTCCTGCAGAAGAATTGTCGTTATATAAAATTGAAAAACAGTATGATACGAGTTATTATAGTACTGCATTAATTACAAATTATTATAAGAAATCTTATGAGGTCAGCAAAGCTGCCATAAATGCCGAACGCGCTCATTTCTTTCCGGAATTTTTTGCCGGATACTTCTATCAGGATATTTATCCTGAAAAAGGCTTCTACGGCTGGCAGGCAGGAATTTCAATACCTCTGCTGCCATTCGGCCAATCAGCAAAAATCAGGCAGGCAAAAATCAATGCTGAAATAGCATTAAATCAGCTTGAATATGTTGAATTTTCAACAACAAAAACCATTGAAAATCTGATTGTTGAACTTAACAAGTATTTCAGGCAAATTGACTATTATAACCGGATTGCATTGCAACAGGCTGATGAAATACTGCGAAACGCTGAACTGCATTTTAAAAAAGAAAATATTGAATATTTTGAATATATCAAGCATATTTCCTCGGCTTACGAAATTAAGCTGAAATACCTGGAAACCATCAATAACTATAATCAAACCGCCATTCAATTAGAATTTTATGCAGATTAATAATAGTCTTTTGGTTCTTTTATTTTTGTCAACCGCCATGTTGTTGTCATGCAACAAAGATACAGACAAGCAGTTATCAGACCTTTCAACTGATATAACTGACTTAGAAAAACCAATCCGATTAACCGACGCACAAGCGTTATCAGTTGGTATTGTTACCTGCCCAACCGATTCTTTATATACCAATAGCATTTTTTGTGAAGGTGAAACAATGGTGCCTCCTGAAAATAGTGTATTTATAACCGCCCCTGCAGGTGGTATTGTCAGATTCAGCCAATGGCAGCCCGGAGATTATGTCAGAAAGGGCCAACTGCTTACAGTGCTCGAACATTCTGATTATCTGAAAATTCAGCAGGAATACCTCGAAACAAAAAGCCAGTGGGAATACTATAAGGAAGAATTCAAAAGACAGGGCGAACTGACTGTTGAAAATGCCACATCAGTAAAAATAATGCAGCAAGCACAGGTTAATTTCAGAACAACTGAAGTTCGATTGATTTCGCTTAAAAATCAGCTTGAATTATTGGGAATTAAAAGTGATAGCTTAAATATTGAAAATATTACATATTCTG
>JAJUGM010000147.1 GCA_029268165.1 Bacteroidota bacterium | reverse complement strand
GCATCCACATTTACTTATAATGCAACATTGAAAAACCAGACAGCTGAAAAACAATTATATGCCCTAACGGCTTTTGTTCCACGCGGCTGGATTATTACCTTCAAAGCTAAATACAAACAGGTGACCTCCGTTGAGCTCGAAGCCAACAGCTCTGAAAAAATTACCATCGAAGTCGATCCGCCCGACAATATTGAAGCAGGTACTTATGAAATTCCTGTGCAGGCAGCCACCAGCTCAACCTCAGCTGAACTTAAACTGCAGGCAGTAATTACTGGCTCCTATAAGGTTGAACTGACCACCCCAACCGGTTTACTTAGCACATCTACACCTGTAGGCGGTAAAAAGAGAATTGTTCTTCTTGTAAAAAATGTCGGTTCAAGTGAATTAACAAATATAAATCTTACTTTTTCAGCCCCCAGTAACTGGGATGTAGTTTTTGATCCAAAAAGAGTGGATAAGCTCGAACCGGGAAATGAGGCAGAGGTCTTTGCTACAATTAAAGCTGATAAAAAATCAATCCCGGGCGACTACGGTATTACCATGGAAGCCAAAACAGCCGAAACATCATCCAAAATATCATTCAGAGTGGCAGTAAAAACCCCGTTGCTCTGGGGATGGCTGGGAATCTTAATTATTATTGCTGCTTTGGCAGGCGTTTATTATCTGTTCCGCAAATACGGAAGGAGGTAAACTGTGAATAATAAAATAATTGAACTGGTTGACCTTACCAAACAGTACGGGTCATTTACAGCAGTTGATCATCTTAACCTTACAGTGCATAAGGGCGAAATTTTCGGATTGCTTGGCCCTAACGGGGCCGGCAAATCAACAACCATACTGATGATGTTAGGGCTCACTGAACCAACCAGTGGATCAGTAAAGGTGTGTGGCATAAATTCAACCACAAATCCCATTGAAGTTAAATCAAAAGTAGGGTACCTGCCTGAAGATATAGGCTTTTACGACGACCTGACCGGTTTGGAAAACCTGATTTATACAGCACGCCTGAACCACATGCCTCTCATTCAGGCCCGGCAAAAAGCAGAGTTGCTTCTTCAGCGTGTAGGGTTAACGAATAACAGCAATAAAAAAACCGGTAAATATTCACGCGGTATGCGTCAACGCCTTGGTTTGGCTGATGTCTTAATAAAAAATCCCGAAATCATTATTCTTGATGAACCCACTTTGGGTATCGATCCTTCCGGCGTACGTGAATTTCTTGAATTAATAGTCAAATTAAGTAAAGAAGAAGGTATTACGGTTTTATTCTCTTCTCACCATCTGCATCAGGTACAACAGGTGTGCGACCGCGTGGGTATTTTTGTCGGAGGCAAACTTCTTGCTGAAGGAAATATTCAGGAACTGTCACAAAAACTTTTTGCCAGAAATCCCTTTATTACAGAAATAAAAGTTAGTAATAAACAATATACCGCCTCTAAACTTAAAGGTTTATTACAAAAAATTGATGGTTTTATTGATATTGCAGATAATAAAGATAGCTTTCAGATAGAATGTTCCCGCGATATTACAGCTGAGGTCGCTAAAGTTGTCGTCGATGCCGGTGCCGGCCTCACTTACCTCAATAAAAAAGAATACGGACTTGATGATATTTATTACCGCTATTTTGAAGGAGGTGAAAAGTCATGAATAATCTGAAAAAGAAAGTACAAAATAGTATTGCACTTCTTTCTGATAAATCAGCTAAGGTTTTTTCAGATATTAAGACCATGATACTGAAAGAAAATGAAACCAAGGTTGTTCATCCTTTCAGAGTGATAATGGCTAAAGAAATCTCTGACCATGTGAAAAGCTGGCGTTTTGTTATCCTAATCGCTATAATTACCCTTACCTGTTTTGGCTCGGTATTTACTGCACTGGCCAATTTCAGTAAAGCCGTAAAACCCAATGATCCAAACGATATTTTTTTCTTTCTCAAACTTTTCACCGCTTCTGACGGTACACTGCCCCCGTTTTTTGTGTTTGTAGGATTCTTAGGCCCCTTGCTTGGTATTAGCCTTGGCTTTGATGCTGTTAACTCAGAATTTAACAGAGGTACAATAAGCAGGGTCTTGTCACAACCCATTCATCGTGACAGCTTCATTAATGCCAAATTTGCCGGCTCATTAACAGTAATCAGTATTATGTTTTTTACGCTTGGATTCATGGTAATAGGACTGGGACTGATAAAAATCGGTGTACCCCCCACTGCCCAGGAGTTTTTACGGATCATTTGTTTCATATTAATCAGTATAATTTACGTTGCATTCTGGCTGAACCTTTCAGTATTATTTTCTATATTGTTCCGGCAGCCCGCCACATCAGCCCTGTCAGGTATAGCTATCTGGCTGTTTTTAACTGTGTTTTACCCGCTTATCATAAATCTTGTTTCAAAAGCTTTCGAACCTTCAAAAATGGCAGCCGCTCATCAGATAATCAGGTACGAAGAATTAAAATTGCTGTTGTTGCGCATCCTGCCTAACCAGTTGTTCAGTGAAGCCACAACTACCCTCTTAATGCCATCTGTGCGCAGCCTGGGACCATTAACAATGGAACAGCTTTATGGAACAATACCTGGCCCATTGCCCCTTGGCCAAAGCATTTTACTGGTATGGCCTCAGGTAACCGGACTAATTGCCGCAACCATCCTTTGCTTTTTAATTTCCTATGTTCTATTCATGAGAAAAGAAATCCGGCCCAGGTAAAGATAGATAATATAATTATATTCTAAGATGCGCCGTAAACAATCATCCGGCTTTTGATCTTAACCAGCAATTCGTCGTATGACATCAGATGTCTGTTATAAACAATTGCTGCCTGCTTATAAATATCCTCATATTCTGCCCTTAATAAATTAATATGGTCTAAAAGCTTATTCCCTTTCATCCCCTTTAAAACAGGCCGTTGATGTGAAATATTATTATTTCGTTCAAAAAGTATTTTGCTTTCTTCTTCAATATATACCGTAATACCCGAATTAAGTAAAAGTTTCATATTTTCTCCCCATCTCGGAAATCCCCCTCCTGTAGCAATTACCAAGCTCCTGCCTTCCGGTATTTCCATGAATGCCATGAGCTCAGCCTGCCTGAATTGTTCTTCACCAAGCGATGCATATAATTCAGTAATGGTTTGACCATATTTGAGCTCAGTCAGATCATCAAGATCAATGAAATCAAAACCCAGATCAGGAGCAATTCTTTTTCCTAATGTAGTCTTTCCGCAACCCTTAAATCCTATAAGATATATCCTGCTCATCTCAAAAAAATAAGAAGGAATCCATATTTTAAAAACATTAATTATATTAATTATGTTTTGTTCACTGATAACTCAAAAAAATTCATTTATTAACCATTTTCTTAATAATAATTTTTGCAGCTACCAGAATATTGTCACAGACAATAATCCCTTCAGACAGTTCATCCCTGTGTTTAACGCCATGGCCCGTAAGCAAATATAACGGGGTTATGCCTGCATTTATTCCACATAAAGCATCTGAAGGATGGTCGCCTATTATATATGATTCAGAAAGGTTAAGATGATATAATTTAGCAGCTTTGTTTATGAAATAAGGACTTGGCTTCTTACAGGCACAACGGTCTTCTGTTTCATGCGGACAAAAAAAAGCATCGTAAATAACAATGCCGCGCGCTTTTAAAGATTCAATTAGATAATCATTTATTTCCCTGACTTCTTTTTCTGTTATCAAACCCTTTGAAATTCCCGATTGGTTTGTAATTATAAATAAAAGAAAATATTCCTGCAACATTTCTAATGCTCTGAAGCTTTCAGGATAAAATACCATATCGAGCGGGTCTTTAATATAACCCCGGTCTTCAATAATAGTACCATCACGGTCTAAAAATACAGCAGGATGCACAAAGCATTTAATTTTGATGCAAAGGTAATAAAATAATATTTAATAATTTAAGTAATACTTAAATTATTAAATAAAATAATTTCTGCTTAATTAAAGAATCCTATATGATGTATAAATATTAACTTAAATTTTCTCTTTGTCTTTTCATTAACGCTTCAGCAAAAACAAGATCAGCCGGAGTGGTAATTTTTATATTCTCATAATTACCTTCAGTGAGATAAATCGGGAAACCGGCTTTTTCAACCACGCTCGCATCATCAGTGAATTCAATTGAATATGACTGTTCATAAGCTTTATTTAATATTGGCCACTGAAAAACCTGTGGTGTCTGAATGAGCCTGTATTGGTCACGGTTTGCCGGAAAATTATTATTACCCTGCACCATCCTTATTGACTCTGGTATCGGCACGCAAGGAACAGCAGTACCTTTATTTTCAGCTAACCTATAACACCTTTCGATGGTTTCTTTGCTTACAAATGGCCTTACACCATCATGAATGGCGATCAATTCCTTTTTCACTGATAACAGCAGGCTGTTTTTTACCGTATGGAAACGTGTTTCTCCTCCCAATGCTATTTTATGGCATATTTTAAATTGAAACTTAGCGCATAATTCGTTCCAGTAATCAGCGTATTGTTCAGGTAAAGCCACAATAATCTCAAGGTCAGTGCTGTATGAATAAAACAATTTAATAGTATGCATCAGTATGGGTATGCCCGCAAGCAACGCAAACTGTTTGGGTACATCAAGCTTCATACGCCTGCCTGCACCACCTGCAACAATAATTACCGTTCTGTTCATAAGTTTTAGTAAGCTAAAATAATAAGAAATCTGTGTTTAGGATTAAATTTACCTGAACAAACTTATTTTATATGTCATTTACAACCGTTTTTGCTTTTCTGAAAGAACTGAAAAAAAACAACAATCGTGATTGGTTTGAGGCAAACCGCAACTGGTATCTTGAAGCAAAGTCTGTTTTTGAAGTATATGTTTCCCTGGTGATGGGCGAAATTAAAAAATTTGATAAAGAAGCTGTAAATACCGACCCAAAAAAATGTATTTTCAGGATTCACCGTGATATTCGTTTTTCGCATGATAAAACACCCTATAAAATTAATTTTGGTGCCTATATCGCAAAAAATGGCCGTAATAGTCCGTTTGCCGGTTATTATTTCCATATAGAACCCGGCGCATCCATGTTTGCAGGAGGTATATATCTGCCTCAGCCGGATATTCTTAGAGCCATCCGAAATGAAATATACCATAATACGGAAGAATTTCTCGAAATTATCAACAATCCCGATTTCATCAGACATTTCAAAGAAATTGATGCACCAAGGTTATCCTTTGCACCTAAAGGATTTCCAAAAGATTTTCCTTATGTTGACCTGCTGAAATTTAAATATTATACTGTAACAAAATCTTTTTCAGAGAAAGAAGCTCAAATGCCTGATTTTATTGATAAAACAGCTGAAGTATTTAAAGCCCTGCTGCCTTTGAACCGTTTTCTTAATAATGCAATAAAAGAAATCAACAGTTAAGCTTGGCCGGTCTTCCTGAAAATCTTCTCCATCTTTATCCTGAGCTCTGTAAAATCAATGGGTTTACTGATGTAATCATCACAACCGGCTTTAATACATCTGAAAATCTCTTCAGGGCTTGAATAAGCTGTCTGGGCAATTACCGGTATAGAAGGATTTATTTTTTTAATTTCTGCCGTAGCCTGATATCCATCTTTTATAGGCAGCTTAATATCCATTAACACCAGATCAATCCTGCGGCCCGATGCTATCTTGTCAATTGCCTTTTGGGCAACACCTGCCCATAATACCTCTAAATGCAAATCATCAAGTGATTCTTTAAATAAAAACCAGTTGTATTCTTCATCATCTACAACCAAAATGGTTTTACCTTCAAACAGATTCTTCATGGTTGGAGTCTTAGGTTGTTTTAAATTAGCAAAAAATCATCACTTTAGCAAAGCTAAGTTCTGATTTTTAAGCAAATCTTTTCCGGACTTTGACGGGTTTCAGATATCGCCCTGCATCAAGGTTCCGTTTAGATTTACCGCCGGAAGGTATAGTAGTAGTTTTTGATGAACATTATATTATACGTGATAAACAGCAAAAAGTTTTAGATGAAATAAAACGTGCCGACGAAGTGATAAAAACATCAAGCTGTTTAATAGTCAATTATTTCTCAGATTAATAATTATTTTTTCTCAAGCTCTTTCCAGGCTAAAGCGCTGGCTCCCATTACACCAGCATTCAGATCGGATAACCCCGACAACAAAACCTTCACTTTATTTCTGTAAATAGGTAGCAGGTTTTCCTCCATCGACCTTATAGTGGGATTTAGAATCAGTTCCCCCGCATTGGCAAGCCCTCCGAGTAAAAAAATAGCCTCAGGACTTGTATGAGCGACAGTATCAGCCAGCTTAGCGCCAAGAATCCGGCCTGTGAATTCAAATGCGTCAATGGCAATAGGATCACCCCTATGGGCTGCTTCGGTTATCATTTTGGCTGTCAGATCATTAAAACTAATATTGCGAAGTTCGCTCTCAACAATCCTTTCTGCTAAAAACCTGAAAACAGTTCTTTTTATGCCCGTTGCTGAAACATAGGTTTCAAGGCATCCCTTCCGGCCACAACCGCATTCCCTTCCACGAAGTTTTACATTAATATGTCCCAGTTCGCCCGCAAAACCATCATGTCCGTAAACAAGTTCGCCGTTCACAACAATACCGCTGCCTAACCCCGTACCAAGGGTTATTACTATAAAGTCCTTCATATTTCTGGCCCCGCCATATATCATCTCTCCAATTGCCGCTGCATTTGCGTCATTAGTCAATACTACCGGTATTCCTTTAAAAAAATTTTTCATTTTTTCTGTTACGGGTACAATCCCCTTCCAGTGAAGATTAGGCGGATATTCAATGGTTCCCCTGTAATAATTGCCATTTGGCGCCCCCACCCCAACGCCTTTTATCTCTATCTTTTCCTGAATCCCGCTTAATGTATTTTCAATTTCTTTGTTTAATTGCAATAAAAATTTATCAAAATCCTTATAGATATCAGTATTTATAAAACTGTCATTCAAGCAATTACCCTGCCGGTCAATAATGCCAAATTTGGTATAGGTACCACCTATGTCAATTCCAATTACCGCTTTTTTCATATATCAATAAATTTATTTCTCAGTTTGACTAGTTTATTAAAATCTTGTTTAGTTTAACTGGTTAAAATGATAAAAACTTAAAAATAGTACTTTATTTCAATTCTTTGGCCTAATTTAATATGTTTAATCATATTTTTGTTTTGATAAAACAAATACCATGAAGTACATCAATTTTATTATATTCTTCCTTTTGCTGTTAAATATTGAAATCACCTCCCAGGTAGTTTACGAACATGTATCATCTGCAGAAATATATTCCTTCCTCGATGAAATGTCTTCATGCGGAATAATTGACTTAAACTCGGTTATAAAACCCTATTCACGCAAATTTATAGCACAGCAACTTGAAATTGTTTTAAAAAACACTGAAAAACTTAAAAAACGTCAGGTTAAAGAATTGCAGTTTTATCTGAAAGATTACAATAAAGAACTCATGCCCGGCAAAAATTTCAATAAACGTTTTGACATTTTTTATTATAAAGATTCATTGTTTACTTTCTCTCTCAATCCTATATTAGGCTTGCAATACTGGAACAATAACAACGGCAGCAATTATCATCGCTGGAACGGAGGTGAAGTTTTTGCTTATGTTGGCAATCATCTGGGTGTATATGCCAGTCTCAGGGATAATCATGAAAAAGAAAAGTTATCAGAAACGTCATACCTGACAACACGTCCTGCTGCTCGTTATAAAAGCGGGCAGGACTTCAGCGAAATGCGCGGAGGTATAACATTAGCCTGGAACTGGGGTACAATTGGCCTTGTAAAAGATCATTTTGAATGGGGCAATTATTATCGTTATCCAAATATATTTTCTGCAAAACCACCATCAATGGCACACCT
>JAJUGM010000146.1 GCA_029268165.1 Bacteroidota bacterium | reverse complement strand
TTCGCCTTCGCCAGGGCTACGGCGGAATACATTCGCCTTCGCCAGGGCTACGGCGGAATACATTCGCCTTCGCCAGGGCTACGGTGGAATACATTCGCCTTCGCCAGGGTTACGGCGGACTAAACCCGCCTTCGCCAAGGCTACGGCGGGTAAAAAAAAAGGTTTGCAGCATTGCAAACCTTTGATATCCTATATGATCCGGCACATACTGCATCTTCCTGCAATATCATTACAAATGATGATGAATATATGCCTGATACACTTTCATTCGGTAATTTTTTACAAAAGTAATAAATATTTATTAAACTAAAAAAGAGAAATTTTTCTAATGCAATAATTGGGTTTATTTATCGTTCGGATGATATTCTGTATAAGCATTATAAATAATCAGTTTATTCGCATCAACATCAATAATTTTCCATTGATATTCAGCCGATCCTCCCCAATACCCTACCGTAATATTAATCAGAGAGTTGTTTTTTATCCATGTTCCTGTATAATCTTTATACGATATCGGGGGCGTTCCGCACCATCCTGAGTTTTTTCTCTCAATAAATACGCCATCCGGTTTGAAGGCAAACCCGTAATCTTTATCTTTTAATTGGCTTGCTTTATCAAAAGTTATGCATGTGTCAGTTATTTGCGGATTAATCCAGCAACCAATTAGTAATTCCGTAGCGCTTGTTTCATTATTTTTTTCACAAGCAAATGCAGTAAAAATGGATAATAAAATAACTATATGAATCATTTTATTAAGCATTAACAAAAAGTTTTTAGGTGTTTGTTTTAATTTTTTCATCGTTAAGAATTTTTTATTTTTTTATTTGATGCATTTGCTGTGATTTAAGTTGCGTTTGAAAATAAAATTGTCCCGAAACCGCCTTTTAAAAACTTACAGGCGATTCAGGGACAATCTGATGTTAATTAAATCCGAATAAAGACTATATCACCTTTTTCAGGTAAATATTATTTGGGTGTTTTCGCCTCCGCACATTCCGTAAAATTCGCCCACCGTCAGTACTCCGCTGACACCTTCCCACAGATCTTCTTTTTTCAGTTTGAACATATCCATTGCCAGTTTGCAGGCATATATTTCACCTCCGCCTGCAGTGATCATTTCGAGGAATTCATCAACCGGCGGAATGTCAAGTTTTTCCATCTGGCTTTTCATCATGGCTGAAACACCGGCTTCAACGCCAGGTAATATGCCCAGTAAGGAAGGAAATGGTATTCCACCCGGCATACGCAAAGCCGGATTTCCAACAGTAGCCGTATGCAGCTTTTTCATCTGGCTTTTGGTAATGGCATCAAGTCCGAAAAAGGTAAAGAATACCCTGGCTTCAATGCCCTCCATTACAGCTCCGTTTGCCAGAACCAGTGTGGCATAAACATCTTCAATTGTTCCCTTGGCACAAATTATGCATACTTTTTTCAGGGGTTTTTCGTCTGTTTTACTCATAATTTTACTTTTTTTATATTTTTATTAATTAAACACAACTGGCAGGTTTTGGAATACCGGCAAGCTTTGACGAGATTTTCAGCGGCCCGCCGGGAAAAAGCTGATATAAGCCTTTAATATCGACAATACCTGAGTTGCCTACTCTGCGAATGGTAAGTGCTTCACCCGCAAGATATCGTTCCCGCAAGAAGTCAATTACCTGGTAGTGTTTGTCTGTCAGTTCAATACCATATTCTTTGGCCATTTCTGCAGCCATTTCTTTTGTCCATTGCGAGGGATCAGTAAAATATCCCTCATCATTTACCTGTACGGTTTTTCCTGCTATTACTTTTTCTGCCATAGTTCATTAATATTAATTTGTTTTAATTTTTATTTTCATGCCCGTAGTCTTTAATAAATGTTACCAGAAACCCAAAGAGTTTTTTCATTTCAGGACTGTTCATTTCGCGAATCAGCCTGAAAAAGGAATAAGAGGGCAATTCCCCTGATTGTATCCTGCTAAATGTGTTTGTTGCCTTATTCAGTGCTTGTAAAACAGCAGGCTGGCTGACTGATTTCAGCGTATCAAGCAGAAGCAAGACGTTGTCAGCCATCTTATTTAGTTCGTCCGGTCTTGCATGTGTAATAATCTTATCGATCAGCTTACCCATGGCTGCAAAAAATTCAAAATAGCCTTTTCGTTCAAGTTGGTCGAGTTTTTTTGCAAAGTCAATGATCATTTCTTTTACCAAAGGTGAAGCATCGCGAACAAAATCAATAATGCTTTCAAAAGCATCAATAGCCATGTTGATATTTTTCAGATTTTTCAGCACTCTGATAACCAGTATCTTCAGCTCTTCCGGATCAATTTCAACATTATGTTTCTCAAGCAGTTCAACTGATGAATGGTAAGCGTCTTTTCCAACAATAGATAAATCGGCTACTAAATCTTCTAAAGCATCTGAACGTTGCCTTTGACTCAGTGCGCATTCCATAACCAGATCAAGTTTCCGGTTGATCTCATCAAGCTGTGCCTGTATATTTTCTGAATTCATTTGTTGTTCTGTTTATTTAAGTATAAATCTCAAACCTCAATCTTCTTTTTTCCGGCCATAGTCATTTCAGCTTCAATGGGCAAAGCACGGCCTTTAAGCAAAATATGCCAGTAAATCCAACGAAACATGATTTTTCCGTAGTGATTTATTTTGGTATTTTTTAACAAACCAAAAGGGCCTATGCCGGGCAACGGAAATGTACCGGGCAGTGGCTCAGTGTCATAATTAAAGTCGATTAAAGCGCCTTTCCCATAACCTGTTTCAATATAACAATTTGAATGCCCGTCAAAACTGGCTGTCATTGGCCTGTTTTCGATAGCACTCATGATATTTTCAAACAGAATTTCTGCCGAAAAATGGGCAACAGAACCGGCCTTTGATGTCGGAATATCAGAAGCATCACCAATAACAAAAATATTTTCAAAGTCGCGGGCCCGTAAGGTATGTTTGTCTGTTGGAACGTAATTCAGGTCATCGCCAATTCCGCTTCGGGCAATCATATCGTCGCCCTTGTTCAACGGTACAATCGTAAGAAGATCAAACGGCACTTCTCTTTCATCGTATGAAACCAGTGTCTTTTTTTCATTGTCAATTCGCTCAATATAAAAATCAGGTATGACCTGAATATTCTTTTCGGTAAGTAACTCATTCAGCATTTTTGTGGCTACCGGTTTTGTAAAAGCGCCTGGCAGTGGGGTGACAAATCTGATTTCTACTTTATCACGGATGCCTTTACGGGTAAAGAATTCTTCAGCCAGGCATACGAATTCAATAGGCGCTACGGGGCATTTAAAGGGCATATCAACAATAGCCATTACCATTTTTCCACCCTGCCATGTCTTTAGAAATCGCTGCAGGGCCAAAGCGCCTTCTATTGTATAAAAATCAAAAATATCTTTTTGCCATAACCTGCCTTTCAGACCGGGCGTTTCATCAGGCCTTATATCTGTGCCTGTTGCAATAATCAGATAATCATAGCCGAGTATTTTCCCGTCACTTAAAAGTACTTTGTTCTCTGCCGGTACAATTTTATCAATTGCTGAATATATAACGTTTACGCCTGGTGGAAAAAAATCGCTTTTAGGTTTGATTACATCATTTCTGGTATATATTTCAAACGGAATAAATAAAAAACCAGGCTGATAATAATGATTGTTATGTTTGTCAACAACTGTAATCGACCATTCCTCTCTGTCAAGTGCCTTGCGAAGCTTGTTAGCCATGATTGTTCCGGCAGTTCCTCCGCCTAATATTACTATTTTCTTCATTTTAATTATCTTTAGAGATTTAATATTGTACTGCAATTGTACGATGACTAAACTAAAACCTTATAAACAATGCTTATGATGAATATCACTTTATGATATATATCATGTTAATGAGGCTCAGTTTTCAGGAGCGATAGCGAACTGAAAACTGTAAGCCGAATTAATCCCGATAGCGTAGCTCATCGGGAGAGTTTCAGTTCCTAATTTTTACAGCGGTAGATTTCATTAAATATAATGAAGAAAAATATGGCAAATTATTGTGAATGTGAAGGATGTGAATTGCGCTCCCTCTTTTTTAATAATGTCAACAAAACAGAGTTATTGTCTTTGTGTACCTTAAAGGTTGAAAGGAGTTTTGAAAGAGGAGATCTGATAGTTGAAGAGGGGGCACCGATTGAGGAATTTATATACCTTAAAAGCGGGCTGGTCAAACTTTACAAATTATCAGGCGATGAAGAACAAATTATTACAATTGCCAAGCCGCTTGATTTTGTGAGCCTTTTGAGTGTTTTTGCCAACAATCATTACAAATATTCTGTGCGTGCAATTGAAGACTCTGTTATATGCTGTCTTAACATACAAAACGTTAAAGACCTGGTAAAAAGCAACGGTAATTTTGCCCTTGATCTGCTTGAAAAGATGAACCGTGTGGCTGATAATATAATACTTGAATCGCTGGAAATCCGGAGAAAACACCTCAGAGGAAGAATTGCGCATGTATTGCTTTATTTTGCAGAATACATCTATAATAGCAATGAGTTTGACCTTCCCATCTCAAGAAAAGAAATTGCTGAATATATTGGCATGACAACTGAAAATGTAATCCGCACCATGTCGGAATTCAGAAAAGACAAGGTCATTAAAATCAACGGAAAAACAATTGAAATAATAAACAAGCCTTTGCTTGAGAAAATATCAGCGTTGGGATGATAATAAAGTGATGAGGTGACGAGGTGATGAAATAAATAGAGCATAACACAACGTTCCAATAATCTTAAAAATCAACCCTCTGTGTTTCTGGATGCGATATATTGTATTCTAATCATCAATGTTTTATGAATGGAACAATGCAATGCTGATTTTCACCAAATTCCAATTTTAACCAGTATGAACCTGGAGGTAGGATTGCAACCTTGATAGCTTCGCCTGAAAAAGGACTCGAATAAACCAGATGGCCACCTGCATCGATAATAATAACGTTCTTAATATCCTCCGAAATGTTTTGCAGATATAACAAATCACTGGCAGGATTGGGATACACCTGTACAATTTCATCAGGATTTTTCTTAACAGATACCGCTGTATTGAAAATGGCCATAAAAGGTTCATAGCCACCGTCTGATCCGCTGCTATTAATTATATTGCGACTTCCTGCAGTCAGTGAACTACCGCGGTAATTACCTGTAATAATCATCTTTCCCGAAGAATTACGCCTGATTATTAAGTCTTCATCATCCAGGTCACTGAATAATACATCACTCCATACAGCGTCACCGGCGCTATTCAGCTTTACTATGTAATAGTCAGTATATCCTGATCCGGGTTGAGAATGGCTTATTTCAAGGCTTCCGAATGAAAGATTGGGACTGACGGTACTTCCGCCAAGAAACATGTCGCCGGTTGCTGAAAATAAGACTGAGGTGGCATAATCGTTTGGCAGCTGGCCGTATGAGCGTGCCATTGTAACATTACCTTCTGAATTGTAGCGGACAATAAAAATATCATCCTGCCGGGGATCGCTT
Source organism: Bacteroidota bacterium (assembly GCA_029268165.1). Taxonomy (GTDB): domain Bacteria; phylum Bacteroidota; class Bacteroidia; order Bacteroidales; family UBA10428; genus UBA5072. The sequence continues at coordinate 2,449 of JAJUGM010000146.1, read as the reverse complement.
TGAGATGTTTCATTGATAAATACATAATTTTCAATATGCAGGGTATCGCTCCTGAATGAGCCTGCGACGGCAAGGTCTCCGTTATCGTAAAATTCCACATCATCAATATTTTCACTTTGACCGCCCCCAATGCTTTTAACCATCTGACAATTAAGTTCGGTTTCGTCAAGAAATGCGATAAAACAATCCCAGTCGCCAAAACTGTCAAATAATTTATCATCAATTAAAAAATCGCCACTAAATGTTGAACCCGCAAGCGCCAACTTTCCGTTGTGCCATTTCACACAAGAAGCATATTCGCTGCTATTTCCACCAATTCCTTTAGCTTTCAGTACATTACCTGAGTTATCAGTTTTTAAAATATATATATCCCCTCCGTAAATACCTGTCTGATATAACCTGATGGAGCCTATGTCGATTGAATCGCCGGTATAATCTCCTGTTATATATAAATTTCCCTCAGAGTCGATACATATATCACGGACATAAGCGGTGTTTTCAGCCCCAAAACTCTTTAACCAAATCACATCACCGGCCGGGTTGAGTTTTCCGTAAAAAATATCCTGCATGGACATGGCTTTTTTATATAAAAAAACTGTATCCAGTAAGAAAGTATCGCTTGTAAATTCACCTACAAAATATATATTGCCATCATTATCAACGGTTAAACCGGTAAGATTATCCCCATACCTGCCTCCGCCTGATTTGGCCCACAAAATCTGGCCGCTTGCGTCATATTTGGCAATAAAGACTTCGGTAAGGAAAAAAGGAGACGGGCCGTTGTTTTGAGTAGTGATGGTGATGCCTTCAAAATCAAGCTCTGTACTTTTATAACGGCCACCTATAATAATATTGTCCTGTGCATCAATGGCAACATCATTGATATAATCATAATCATCACCGGCAACAGGGTGAATTGATTCCCACCCTTCACTCTGTGCCTTCAGAGATTGCATAACAAACAAACTTAAAATAGAAATTGAACATGCAAGGCATGCTTTTGTAAAAGAATTTTTCATAATAAGCGCTTTTAACTTGTTTATAAAATATACGAAAAAAAAGCAAATAGTTTTCCGTTTTACTAAATAATGTTTCCTCAAAAAGTTAATGCCCTATTCATCAATGCAATAAATTATCATTATTTTCTGTCACAGAAGTATAAACTATAGTGGATATGCAATTGCCGAACAGGAAATGATGAGGCCATATCAGGCATGTTTGTTATAATGCATCAGGCTGATGCCAATTATTGAGCCAACAATAAGCAGCCCACCGGTAATAATTGAAAGATTCAATGGTTCGGAAAACAGAATAAATCCAAGCAAAGCCGCAAACACTATGCGTGAGGATGATATCATTGAACCTGTGCGGGCATTTATGGTTTTGTAACCTATGGTCAGAAAAGTCTGCCCCATAACCCCGAATATGCCTGAGGCAAGCAGGTGGACATACTGGATATCACTGGGTAGAACAAAAGCTGGTATCATCATTAATCCGTTAAAAATGAATCCAAAAGCCATAAGGTAAAACACAATAATTGCCGTGGAATCATGTTCACGTGCTATGGAAAGTGTAATTACTGCAAAGGCAGCTACTATACCTGATAATAAACCCCATACGTCACCTATATTAACATGCCTGAAGTCAGGACGTATTACCAGATAGATGCCCAGAATCGCTATGAAGAGAAACAGAACCGCAACCCATTTAATTTTTTGCTTCCAGAATAAAGGTGCAATCATAAAAACAAAGACCGGATAAGTCATGTTGAGCATGTTGGCATTGGTAACCGATGTATATTGTACCGCATAAAAAAACAGAATCAATGCTGTAAAGCTGAAGACAGCCCTGTAAAGCACGAGGCGCCAGTTTGCAGGCCTGAATGAATATCCCTGTGACCTGATATAAATATATGATACGAAAAAACCTATGAAAAATCTGAAAAAGGTAATCTCTACAGCTGATATGTCTGAACTACGGGTTATATATTTTGCAAATACTGTGGCCACAGCAAAACAAAATTCAGCAAGTAATATAAAGATAATTCCACGAAGCATTTGTTTCTGATAATGCAGGCAAAATAAGTGAATATTCTGCATTATTTTATTTATGTTCCGGGGTTAATTTTTTTTTTTGCAAAAAAATATTAAAATGAACAAATGTTCATTATTTTTGTCCCTAAAATAAAACCAGAAAATATGAAAATAGCGGTTCCAACAAGAGGTAATAGGGTGGATGACCATTTTGGGCATTGTGCGTATATCACTGTATATACAATTGGTACAAATAAAAACATAGAACATGAGGAATCAATGCATACGCCGGCTGGCTGTGGCTGCAGGTCAAACCTGGCGGAATTACTGAGAAATAAAGGCGTGAGTATCATTCTTACAGGCAGTATTGGCGAAGGTGCAATAAATATGCTGAATGCACAAGGTATTGATGTTAT
>JAJUGM010000145.1 GCA_029268165.1 Bacteroidota bacterium | reverse complement strand
CATCGCCTTTATCAATAATAATGGCTTTATAACCTGTCTGGCCGTTTAAACCTTTAACTTCTGCATGGTCTTTCTTACCAAAAATTATTACCTGCCCTCCCCTTTCATTCATTTCAATATATTTATTACGAATTTTATTCTGAAGTTTGAGTACCACAGGGCATGTAGCGCCAATCAGTTCAATGTTATTTTGCTGTGCCACCTGGTAGGTCTCGGGCGGTTCGCCATGAGCCCTTATGAGTACGCGACAATTTTTTAATGTCTTAAATGTGTCATGGTTAATAGTAATCAGGCCAAGGCTGCTCAGTCTTTCCAGTTCTTTTTCATTGTGAACCAAGTCGCCAAGGCAATAGAGTGTTTCGCCCTCAGCAAGGGCCTTTTCGGCCATCTCAACAGCGCGTTGCACTCCAAAGCAAAACCCTGCCTGTTTATCTATTTCTATAGTCATAATTTTCTTTCGCGATTTCCTTCCAGATATTCCTGAACCACTCCATTTGTTCATCTACAGTCATATAACTGTTATCAAGCACATAAGCATCACCGGCTTTTTTCAGCGGGCTTTCCTTGCGTGTTTCATCTTCATGGTCACGTCTCATGATATTATCTCTTATATCTTCATAATTCACTTCAAGCCCTTTAGCTTTCAGTTCGTCGTAGCGTCTTTTAGCCCTAACATCCACGTCGGCAGTCATGAATATTTTCAGGTGCGCCTCAGGAAAAACAACCGTCCCAATATCTCTTCCATCCATCACGATACCTGAAATTTCATGATTATGGCTGTCGGCAAGCTTTCGCTGCAATTTAACAAGATGCTGCCGTACATCCTTAATCTTGCTCAGTTGTGAAACTACTTCAGACACCCTGATGCTGCGGATTTCTTCCTCAACATTCCGGCCGTTCAGATAGGTTTCCTGAATGCCGGTGTTGTGATTACTTCTGAAAGTAATATGAAGCGAAGGAAGCTTTTCCATAAGTTTTTTCAAATCAATGCTGGCATTTTCACAGAAATTATTCTCAAGGCAGAAAAGTGCCACGCTTCTGTACATTGCCCCGCTGTCAATATAAATAAAGTTCAGTTCGCGTGCAATCATCCGGGCAAACGTGCTTTTACCGCATGAAGAATAACCGTCAACAGCAATAATATAAGGCCTTTTATGACTCATTGACATGAAATAAGTCACAAAGTTAGTAAATTTGATAATAACGCTTACATTATTCTCCAGTAACCATAAGGATAGACTCTTCCATTTCAGGCAGGTTGCATGGTTTTTTAAAATACTGAATAACCAGCCCTTCTTTCATAGCCATCCTTATTTCGTCGGTTATCTCAAATCCGGTGAGTATAAAAAACGTTATATGAGGATAATGCTTTTTCGCAGTTCTAATAAATTCGATACCATTCATTCCCGGCATACGCATGTCACTAACCACAGCCTTAATATCATGCCGGATTTTTAATATTTCAAGGCCTTTTAAGCCCGATTCGGCAGTTAACACATGAAACCTGTTTCTGAAATTCAGTTCAAAAATCTGCAAATTTACCGGCTCATCATCTACATATAAAATTGTTGGTTTATCAGTCATCATGTATCAGTTTTATTAACAGGAAAAGTTATAATCACCGTAGTCCCTTTGTTCACTTCAGAAATAAAGTCGAGTGTGCCTTTATGCTCTTCAATAATGTTTAAGGTAATTGAAAGGCCAAGGCCGGTTCCCTTTCCGGGTTCTTTGGTTGTAAAAAACGGGTCGGTGATTTTCGGCAGGTTTTCCTTGCTGATACCTGTTCCGGTATCAGCAATTAATAAAACTAACTTATTATTTTCAACTTTGGTAGTTATGGTTATTTTCCCCTTATCAGGAATTGCCTGAACAGCATTGGTTAATATATTCAGGATTGCCTGATGCAGCTTACTTTCGTTGCAAAATAGGGTAAAGGTATCGCGGGTATAATTTTTTTCAACTTCAATCCGGTGCTTCAGCTGATTTTTCAGCATGGTCAGGCAGTTATCAATAATGGTATGGATTTCATTTCTGATACCCAGTACTTCATCACGCCTGCTGTAATTATTAAGGCTTGTAACAATATCAGCAGCTCGTTTTACGCCTATTCGGATACCTTCTATAAAAGGTTTCAGATCACTGGCATGATGACGCATATTTTCAGAAATGTAGTTTTCGAGGCCTATGACACCTCCGTAGATAAAATTCAGTGGATTATTGATTTCATGGGCAATTCCTGCTGAAAGTAACCCCAGGGAAGCCATCTTTTCAGAATGAACAAGTTGTTTCTGGGTTTCTTTCAGGTTCTTCAGCGCCAGTTCCAGCTCAGCTCTTTGATCAGCAAGTGCCTTGTTGGCATTCAGCAGCTGCCGGTTTGCAGTTTCGAGTTCAGCAGTACGGTCTTTTACAAGCTTTTCCAGACTGTTTTTATAATTTTCAAGTTCAAGGGCCATGCTCTTTTTCTCGTTAATATCCCTTACAAAAGCAAGCACACGGTCTTTTCCTCCGATGCTGGCCTTATTTAAGGCCACTTCAACCCAGAACAACTCGCCGTTTTTTCTCTTTGCAAGCCAGTCAAATATTTGCCTGCGTCCTTTTCTGGCTTCGATAAAATACTTTTCAATATTTCCCTGGGTATAGGGATAAATATTTGAGCTAAAATCCTCAACCGTTGAATATTTAATTTCTTCTTTGCTGCAACCGTACATTTGCAGCATGGCATGATTAACATCAAGGATTTTTCCTTTCAGGTCATGGACGAAAATTGCATCTGTTGATGAATTGAAAATCTCACGGTAATTACGTTCACTTTCCGAAATAATTCTGTTGCTTTCTTTAAGGTCTGAAACCAGTCCGGAAAAAGTATTCAAAAATTTTGAAGTAACGAGCAGGATTAGAACTGCAACAACAGCGATGGCAAGCCCGTGATTTAACCACGAATAAATTTTTGTAATATGTGTAACAGGGTTGTGTGTATGAGGTAACCTCAGAATATGCAGGTGATGCAGGTAACCTATAATAAAAAAACAGAATAATAAAACACCAAACACAACCAGGGTTCGTCTTAACGATAAATAAAAAACGGCATAAAAAGGAATCAGAATAAGGTAAACCCTTGCAGCAGAAAACAACCCATAGTTGATTACATCAGTTAAAGCAATAAAAGCAATCAGACTAATAAATACGTACGTTTTCAGGGATGTTGATAAACGCGACCGGAATAAGGTAACTACAATGATACCGGTAACAACACAAAGCTCTATCAGAAATGAAAAATGAAAACCTGTTTTGAAAAACCTCAGTAAACTTACAACATAGGATGCAATGCCAAGTATTGAACCTATTATCAGAGAATTATCAATTGTCTGCTGCCTGACCTCTTCTATTGTTAATTGTTTTCTCCTCATGAAATATAAATTACCAGCTCATTTATCTTCACAATTGAACTGTGTTTTCTGCAGTTTTGAAATGTCATACCCCTTTTGCTTTATTCTTGTCAGAAGCATCTCATAGGTGTCAGACTGCATATAAGGTTCACGGCATAAAATCCACAAATATTTGCGCGCAGGGTGCCCAACAACTGCATAACGATAATTATCATCCAGTTCAATGATAGAATAATCTCCTTTAAAAGGCCAGAAAAACTGCACCTTGAGTTTTGAATTATTTGTCCCCCTGACAGGGAATGCTTTTCCCCGGGCAACCACCAGCTTTGATCCTTTGTGTTTAAGTTTCAGACATTTATTAATAACTCTGATATATTTTTTCCCCGGTTCTTTCTGATATTCGGCAGTTGAGCACCTGCATCCCTTCTGAAAACTGGCAGGAAATGAAGCTATTTCATACCACAACCCCAGATATTTTTCGAGGTCAACCGACTGAACGGTATGTTCATTCTGTCCTTTAGCACAATTAAACAATAGAGTCACAGGCAACAAGGTTAATAATAGTTTATTCATAAAGCGGCTGGATTTTGACGGTGAAAATATACAAATAAAAGCCTAAAAAGTCAAAAAAAGCTTTTGTATTTCTGTCAGTTTTGCTTAGCTTGTCCGTAATGGTCATAATATATGGGTTAAATTGGAGTAAAATATCTTTCAGGTATTACCAGTGAAAATATTATTTCGGTTTTTATCGATAAAAATGATTTTCTGGAATGGTTTTCTGATACTTTCATCGATTATGTTCCAGACTCTTTCCGGAAAAAGTTTAATTTTACGGTTATTTACAGGTTCCTTTTCATGAACAGGAATGACGGACGGAAAATACTGATAAGCCTTATTCATATATCTGCATGGGCAACTATTCTGCTGCTGCCCCATTTTTTGCTGAGGCGTCCTGGCGATGAAGGTATTAAAATAAGCGATATTGTTTTGTGGTGCCTGATGGTGCTTTTCTTTTACCTGAACTATTATATCCTGGTGCCTTATTGGCTCACAAGGAAAAAGTTTATTAAGTACGCTGTTTCTGTAATTTTAATGCTTATTATTACTTTTACAACAAGCCGTTATCTGGCGCTAAAATATGATACAGGTAATGAATATGAGCGCATCAGAAAAAAGCATTCACCTGAACGTGCTGCGATAATTATAAGGCGTATTGCGAGAGGATACGGCATCGCGGCTGTTTTTTTCAATCTGATGACGCTGGCTGTAAGTACCAGTATTAAAGTAACAGAAGACTGGTATAAAATGGACAGAAAAAGAAAAGAAATTGAAAATGAGAAACTGACCACAGAGTTAAACTTACTCAAATCGCAAATTAATCCGCATTTTTTCTTTAACACGCTTAACAACATTTATTCGCTTGCTATCCGCAAATCAGAGAGGACTTCTGAGGCCATCGTGAAACTTTCGCAACTGATGCGTTATATTATTTATGACACGGATAAAGATAAAGTTCCGCTTGATAAAGAAATTGATTATTTAAAAAATTATATCGAACTTGAAAAACTGAGGCTACAGCAAAATGTTACTGTGAATTTTGAAGTTAAAGGGAACAGCTCTGACAAACTCATTGAGCCATTACTGTTGCTGCCTTTTGTTGAGAATGCTTTCAAACATGGTGTTCATCAGACAGAACCCTGTGATATTATTATCCGTATAATAATAGATGGAAGGCTTACGCTGTATGTGGAAAATCCTTTGCAAAGTCAGAATAATAGCAGAGGCCAAAACAGCAGTCAGGGATTTGGATGGCAGAATGCTGAAAGGCGTCTGCATCTTTTATATGGGAAAAATTACAAACTGGAAACAGAAATCAGTAATGGCATTTTTAAGGTAATACTGAAATTAAACCTGAAAACAAATGAAATGTCTAGTAGTGGATGACGAACCGCTTGCCCAGCAGGTACTGGAAGATTTTATTACCAGGGTTCCTTTTCTGGAACTGGTCGGAAAATGTTCAGGAGCCCTTCAGGCTGTTGAATTCATTCAGCATAATCCGGTTGACCTTATTTTTCTTGATATTAACATGCCTGTAGTCAACGGCATTGAAATGATTACCAGTCTGCCTGTTAAACCTTTATTTATTCTTACAACTGCTTACTCAGAATATGCCTTACAGGGTTATGCGATAAATGCCACTGATTATCTGCTCAAACCCATACCTTTTGAACGATTTATGGTTGCTGTCAACAAGGCTTATGAACTATTCACATTAAGGAACCAGTCGAAATCAGAAGATTCAGGAAGCCAGAAAACCACTGAATCTGATTATATATTTGTGCGGGCAGATTATCAGACATTACGGATCAATCTCAAAGATATACTTTATATTGAAGGGCTGAAAGATTATGTAAGGATTCACATGAGCACCCGAAAACCAGTGATGACACTCCAGACCATGAAAAATATGGCCGAACTGCTGCCAGCCAGGCAATTTGTGCGTGTGCACAAGTCGTATATTGTTAATCTGGTAAATATTGATGCCGTTGAACGGAACTCTATCCTGATAGGTGATAAAAGAATACCTGTTGGTGATGGTTATAAGGACGAATTGATGAAAAGAATTAAATGAGACAGGTTGATGCTGGGATATATAACATTGTATAATTAGCTGCGAGCTGCGAGGTACAGATGAGAATGTTATTGTCAAAGAGTTAATTTATAATGAATTATGCACTACAGGTTATTAATGGTTGATAACTTTAATACCAATTTGAAAATTAATATATTATCCTTTCTTAAATTTCACATGCGAATTACTAACGTCCAACAATTCAATTATTTTCAGCGTTATGAAATCATTACTCATTGAGGCAACCGATTATACACCTTATGTTTGTTTCGACAAAAACAAGGGAATATTTGAAATCACGGGCATTTCCAAACCATCCAATGTGTTTGACTTTTACAATCCGATACTCAACTGGCTTGAGAAATATATGGAATCACCCAATGAAAAAACTGTCCTGGCCATAAAACTGGGATATGTTAATACAGCCTCAGCCAAAATAATCAACTACATAATCAAAAAAATGGAAATAGCTATCAGAAAAGGAAAAGAGGCACGCGTATTATGGCATTATTCAAAACTTGAGCCCGATGTCAGAGAAATGGGTGAAAATTATTCACACATGTATAACGTACCCTTTGATTTTAAAGCTTATGATTAATTTTTTACCAAAAAGAAAACAGATTTTTTGATAACTTTTTTTTCACATTCACGTTAAAATGAAATGAATATTATTCAATTCTCATTTTTTTCACTTTTTAACAAACAAAAATACTTTCAATACATGGAATCGCTGATACTTTATGGTGCAAAAGATACACCGTCGGTGTATTTTGACAAAAATGCCAACTTATTTGAAATAACCGGAGTATCGTTACCTGCAAATGTGCTTGATTTTTATAACCAGGTTTTGCAGTGGATGGACAATTATGTTAAAAATCCGAATGATGATACTACCCTTACATTGCGCCTGGAATACCTCAATACCTCATCAGCAAAGGTTATCAGTATTCTGATCAAAAAGCTGGAAAATATTCTGCACACCGGAAAAAAGGTAAGGGTATGCTGGTATTACCCGGCCAATGAGCCTGAATTAAAAGAACTTGGAGAGGATTATTCTGTAGGTTGCAAGGTGCCATTTGAAATCAAAGCCTACGAAAATTAATGCACAGCAAACAACCAGGGAAAACAAACAGGATTCTGTTAGTTTCCCCAGGATGAAGGATTTAACATCCATGTTTCAACCATGGTAGTTTCTTCCGGAACGTTCAGATTTTCCAGTCTTGTGCCGACCTTTTTCGAAAAATCCTCAAGCATCCAGCTTTCAATCTGAAGAGGTTCTTCAGTTTCTTCAACAAGCAAATAATTTAATCTGTTACTGTTTCGCGAATTTTTCCAGTCTCCGGAATTTGTCATCCAACTTTCTATAATAACTTCCGGCTCAAATTCAATATAATAAACCGGTGAAGCCACAAAATTCCTTTTCATGTATAAATTATTATGATAAGCCTGTTTCAGTATGTCCGATAATACTGCTTCATGACTCAGATACATGTTTTGAGCCGAATTCATTGACATAACAAATAATAAAGTCGCTATCGTCAATACAGCTTTTCTGGTAATCTGATTAATTTTCATTTTCGTTTTCATTGTTTTTATTTTTTGTTGGTTTATGTTTCGTTTGATGATATATACCTTACATTTTACGTGCCAAAGTTTGTTATATATTGTATATCAATTATATATGATATTTTCCCTCATTGTAAAAAAATGTTAAAACTGAACGATTTGTTACAAATTATGTTCGAAAACGTACATTATAAATGATATTTGTACCTTTATATCCTTTTTTATTTTAAATAAGTAAATGCTCATTATTTAATTTCTTTTTATTAAACCCGGTTAAGTCATGAGCTCTCTTAGCTCATGATGACTAATCCGGGTCAAACGTATCGGATATCATCGGTATAAATAATCCCAATAATTGCATTAGAAAAATTTCT
>JAJUGM010000144.1 GCA_029268165.1 Bacteroidota bacterium | reverse complement strand
AAAGCCCCATTACCATGTACTTTTAGCATACCAAGATCCTGCCAGCAAAAATTTTTATCTGCCCGGATGAATTTGTTTATTCATCGTATCCGGGTTTAAATACAATTTTTTAAATTTAGTCTATTATTATTGTTCAGTGAGTAATGTAAAAGTGTCATACAATGCCACGGGCCGCAAGCTGCGTTATGACAATACGGATTACGTTGGCCCGTTTGTCTATGAAAGCGGCGTATTACGTTACATAATAACCGGCGAAGGCCGGGCCATGTCCAACGGCAGTTCATACCAATATGAATACCCCATCAAAGACCACCTGGGCAATGTGCGGGTGGCATTTATCAATAACAACGGCACACCCCAGGTAGTGCAGACCAACAATTATTACCCTTTTGGCATGTTTATGGCCGAAAGCGCCAACGCCGGCACCAGCAGAAACCTGACCTGTCCTAAAAAAAGTTTACCGATTTTTAATTTAATCCTTAAATTTATTAATAGTTTTATTGAAAATAAGGTTTGAAAAAGCTACTTCACACATTGTATTAATATGAAAGCCATTTTAAATAATAGCTTATCTAAACTGATATTTATATTGGCTGCAATGCATATTCTGATTGTATTTCTCTGTTTACCTGTTAACGGTCAGATGAGCAAACAGGATGCAAATATTAAAGCGCGTGAATATATTTCAATCAATGAGCAATGGAAATTTTTTAAATACAGCTCTTTAAACGAAGCTGATAATTTAATATATGACGTGCGGCCTGATATTTCTGACAGGCAGGAAAATAAAGTTGCAGATGACAGGCCTACCGAGGCTGTAATAGTAGAAACAAACAAGAAAGTACTCAAACCATGGATCCTTCCAACCGGTAATGATTTTATTAAAGATCCTGCCAGGAAACATGTTCGCCCTGAAGGTAACCCGGGTAGCGATTTCCCGTTTGTAAAGAATGACTTTGATGATAGTTCATGGGAAACAGTAAATCTTCCGCATGACTGGGCAATAAAAGGACCGTTTTTCGAAGGGCAGGATGCCGAGGTGGGAGGCGGGATGGGCAGATTACCTAGCCATGGTGTGGCATGGTATCGTAAAAAACTCTTTATTTCCCAGTCAGATAAGGATAAATCAATTTTTTTGCAGATAGACGGGGCTATGTCCTATGCCATGGTATGGTTAAATGGCCATCTCATTGGCGGCTGGCCTTATGGATATAATTCGTGGCAACTTAACCTTACTCCATATATTATACCCGGAAAGGATAATCAGTTAGCCATACGTGTGGATAATCCCAACCATTCATCCCGCTGGTATCCGGGTGGCGGTATTTACCGAAATGTATGGCTTATTAAAACAGGTCCCGTTCATGTAGCTCAGTGGGGCACTTTTATCACTACCAGGAACGTTACAGCTGCATCTGCCACAGTTGATATTGAAATTAATATTGAGAATAACTCAGGACAAGACGCACATATTAAGATAGTCACCAAAATATACTTATTGAACAAGGACATGAAGGAGAAACCAAAAGCGGTAGCAGAGGTTTCTCCGATAGAAATCGATATGAAACCACAAACAAGTACTTTGGTAAAGACTTCAGTAGCTATCAGTTCACCGAAACTCTGGGGACCGTCTCCCACACAAACACCCAACCTTTACGTTGCAGTTACCAGTATATATAAAGAAGATGTTATTGTCGACCAATATAAAACGCAGTTTGGAATACGTTCAGTAGAATTCAATCCTGAAAAGGGAATACTCATTAACGGAGAGCACATCCCAATTAAAGGTGTGAATCAGCACCATGATTTGGGAGCCCTGGGTGCTGCTTTTAACGTGCGTGCAGCTGAACGGCAACTACAGATGTTGCGCGAAATGGGATGTAATGCCATTCGTATGGCCCACAATCCGCCTGCGCCTGAATTGCTTGAATTAACCGATCGTATGGGCTTTTTGGTTATAGATGAAATATTTGATGTATGGGAACGTAAAAAAACACCTCATGATTTTCACCTGATTTTTAATGATTGGTATGAACAGGACCTAAGGGCTTTTATTCGCCGTGACCGGAATCATCCGTCAGTAATTATCTGGAGTATTGGCAATGAGGTAGGAGAGCAATATGCCGGTGAAGAAGGAGCCGCTCTGGCTAAAAAGTTACATGATATTGTAAAAGAAGAGGATTCCACACGGCCTTCTGCTTCTGCAATGAATTATGCAAAGCCTGATATGCCCTTGCCCGGCGTTTTGGATGTTATCAGTCTTAATTATCAGGGTGAAGGCATACGTCAGGCTCCCGAATTTGAAGGTACCGACCGCATACGCACACCGCCCCAGTATCAGGCTTTTCATGATAAATTTCCCGATAAAGTTATCCTCAGCAGTGAAACGGCATCGGCATTCAGCAGCCGGGGCGTTTATTTATTTCCTGTTACAACGGAAATCAGTTCACCGGTTAGAGACGGCAGAGGAGGTGATTCTAAGACCTGTCACGTAAGTTCATATGAATTATATGCTGTTGATTTTGGCTCCTCAGCCGATAAAGTCTTTGGTTCTGTTGAAAGGCATCCATTTGTTGCCGGCGAATTCGTATGGACCGGCTGGGATCATCTCGGTGAACCAACTCCTTATTATTCATCACGTAGTTCCTACTGCGGTATTATTGATCTGGCAGGTTTTAAAAAAGACCGTTTTTATTTATATCAATCACACTGGAGTCCGGAAATTCCTATGGTTCATATTTTACCTCACTGGAACTGGCCGGAAAGAGTGGGAGAAATAACACCTATACACATATTTACTTCAGGCGATGAGGTAGAACTTTTTCTTAACGGCAAATCATTAGGACGAAAGAAAAAGGGGAAATATGAATACCGTTTGCGCTGGGATAGTGTGAAATATGAACCTGGTGAGGTAAAGGCAATAGCATATAAAAATGGCAGGAAATGGGCTGAAAACAAAATGGTTACTACAGGTGAGCCGGCAGCGATTAAAATGTTTGCAGACCGCAATAACATCAGAGCTGATGGTAAAGACCTTTCATTCATTGAGTTATATGTAACAGACCAAAATGGCCGTATTGTACCCGGGGCTGATAATATTATTGAATGCAGTATTGAAGGTGCTGGTGAAATTGTAGCAACCGATAACGGTGACCCGACAGATATGACACCCTTTCCTTCACATAAACGTAAGGCATTTAATGGGAAAGCGTTAATAATAGTCAGGTCTGTCGCCAGAAAGCAAGGCCCCGTAATTATAAAGGCAACATCAGCCGGTTTACAGAATGCTGATATTAAAATATACAGCAGATAGATAATTGCCTTTACAACAGATTATCGTTACTGCATTATTGCAATATAGATAAATAGCTGAAAGTTAAAAGTTTATAAAACCCGAGTACGATGAATTAACAAATTCATTCGGGCGAATAACAATTATTGTTAGAGAAATTTTAACAAGCAGGAATGAATGGTGATGGGGCTTTGCCCCATGCCCCCACATCCTTTTTTGTCTTGACACAAAAAAGGATGCAAAAAAAGTCAAGGCTTACGCAGTTTTCCCTAAAAACTACGGCTCGCCGGGCATGCGCAATACAACAGATAGCATGCTTGGTGGTTTTCAATAACCTGATGCTTTTGGCTACCTTTACCTAATAGATTTACTCAGACTGTATTGCTCACATCTAGGTTTTTAAGTTGATTGCTAGTTACGATCGACCTTGTTGAACTAAAATATTCTTTTCATATAGCCCAGGCTAAGCCTTGTTTTTAGGCCAGATTAGTCATTAGGAGCCCTGCGAACTAATGACTTAACTGGACTTAACCCCGATCATAGATTAATAAATTCTTATGCAATAAAGCATTTGTAATCAACTCACAGGGATTGGAATTGAAACCATCACTGCATCGGGGTTTTACGGGAAAACTGCTTAGGCCGGTGCCTCTTTGCGAAACGCATGCTACTGGTTAACTCCTTTCATAAAAAGACGAAATATACTAAAAGCTTTAAAAGTATATTAAACACACATATCAGGAATAAACAAATACATCCAGGCGAATAAAAATTTGATGTATTTTTAGAGGAAATTATTGATTGGGAGCTCTTAGAAAGAGCGAACCAATGAATTTCCCGATTAAGAAAAATCGCTTTTCTGATGCAACGCCAGGAAAACGGAAAAGTTGATTTTTCTTAATCGCATTGAATTAGAAATTTTTCTAATGCAATATTGGGATAAATTATGTATAAACAATGGCAATGGTGCCATGTAATAAAGCAAGTATGCCAAGTAAAATCCCTAAATACTTATGCCATTTAAAACTTATTTTAATGACTTTTAAGCCTCCTAATATCTGTAGCAAAACAAGTATGAGGTTAATAATGCCCAATGGTAAAATCAACTGATACATAGCTATAATGCTTTAATAGTTGTTTTATAAGAACCGGCACTCCCGTGCAGATTGCAATTACCGACAGCTTCAATGGTTACGTCTTCGTTGACAGTAAATTTGTATTCAAGAGTAAAGTTTTCAGAAACTGGTAAATTATTCTTATCATATTGCCATTTTTTTACTTCAACACCATTTATTTTTAAAGAAACCCAATCAGTAAAATGCAATTTGCTGTTCCCTTTATGGGTAACATTGATTATTAATGTTACTTCGGTTGACTTTTTTGCTTCTGAAGGAGTATTTACCTTAACACTGGTCTTATTTGCCAGAAGCTCACCCTGTATAACAAATGCTGCCAGAATAAGTAATAATACTATTTTTTTCATGGTTTTCATTATTTATTTCATCCATACTTTCATTATATTATATATTGATCCGGCCCAGTAATTGCGGAAACCTATACCAACAGCTTTACCTTCCATTCTGCGGCTGTCAATAATATCACGTGTAGCAATGTCAAAAAAGCATACATAATAACTTCCGACCTGTGTAGCTTTATTAAGATTTTCTGCAATAAAAATCATCCCAATGCCTTCATTTTCTTCAAGCTGCAGGCTTTTTACCAACTGGTTTACCTGGTCAGGCTCAATTCTGAATTCACTGTCAGTAACAACAGAAGAAGGGTCAATTTTACTGTTTCTTTCATTTGTAACTTTGATAACACTTTTCACTTCTTTTTTATTAAAAAACTTTTTAATATCGTATTTTTCAGGTTCTGCCAGAATGAGGTTATTGATTGCCGGAATATATTGGTTTACAATAACCGAAGGGTTTTCTGTGACCAGCGTAAATTTGGCCAAAGAAAAATCAATGCCATACCATACTACTTTTTCTGCCTGTGCTGCTTTTGATTTATCCTGAGCATAAGAAATGCATAAGAAGCTCATTAACAATGTAATTGTAATTAATAAGATTCTTTTTGTTTTCATAGTATAAAAGTTTTGGTTAGCATGAGCTAAATTACAAATTTGTTTATAAAAATGGTAGATTAAAAATTGATTAATCTCACCTTCTGTCAATTAGTTTTACCGGTTTGCGACTCATGCTTGGATATTGAAGTTTGTTGATATAATCTGCTGATTCAAATGAAATAGCTGGAGCAACTCTTAATTTTGCCCTGAAGTGGTCTTTGATTGCTTTCTCGAAACTTTCAGAATGGTTGTCAGCCCCTACACGGATTAAGATTTCATCGGTGCCAATTTTATTGGTATATAATTCAACTATATAATTTGTGATGCCCTCAATATTATCAAGAATGTCGTATAATGCCGGCGGATAGAGGGTAGTTCCTTTATATTTTATCATTTGGTTTTTGCGGCCTATAACAGGCCCGACTCTCATTGTATTTCGTCCGCACTTGCATGGTTCATAATGGCCCTGGCATATATCGCCTGTTTTGAAGCGTAACAGAGGCATGCCCTCTACTTTCAGCGTTGATATCGTAAGTTCGCCGGCTTCGCCTTTATTAACCGGGTTGTCTTTTTCATCGAGAAACTCAACAATAATAAGTTCGGGATGATGATGGCCACCTATTCCGTAATCACATTCCGTAAAGCAGGTTGCCATTTCTGTCGAAGCATAGGTTGAATAGCATTTAATTTCAGGCCAACGTTCATTAATTTTTTTCCCAAGTGTATTGAAAGTAAAATCGGTATTCCGTAAGGCATCACCTATACAAATGGCTTTCCTGATGCTCGATTTATGGTGATTAATACCGTTTTTCTCGGCATAATCAATGACAGTGAGAATAAAAGATGGCACAGCTATTAAAACTGTAGGCGAGAAGCGGTTTATTGTGTCCCATTGCAATTCAGGTATTCCGTTGCCCACTCTGATCATAGCTGATTTAAGCCTGCGTGATCCGAGAAAATAAGCCAACCCTGCCATAAAACGTCGGTCAATGGTAGTCATGAGCTGAAAAACATCATTGCTGGTACATCCTGCGCAGCAAAATCCCAGATATTCATTATAGGCAAGCCTGTCGAGATCATCGTCTGTCATTACATACTGCACCGGATTGCCCGATGTGCCTGATGTTGTTACATAATCAATAATTTTGTTCTTCGGTACACAAATAAAATCAGTATCGTATTCCTGAATATCCTGCTTACGGGTTGGCGGTATTAACTTAAGATCATCAAGTGTTTTTATTTTATTTATATCAATTTTGTTTTTCTGAAAATGCCTCTGATAAAAAGGAGAACGGGCATTGAGGTATTGCAATAATTTTCTGAGTTCTTTTTCCTGAAAGGCTTTAATCTCCTCAGGACTTCTGGTTTCAATTTCCGGAGTAAACATTATTTGCTTTTTTTAAAGTTTTCTGTAAAAGTAAAACTATTTCTTGTCTGTTATCTTCACCTGCAACCGGTTTTGTTAAAGTTTTCCTGTAATATTCAACAGCTTTATTATTTTCTCCGGTTTTCCGGTAATATTCAGCAAGGTTGAAATACACCATATAGAAGTGAGGATTTGTATTAATATATTCTTTTTCAAACGATTGGGGTAAGGGAATTTTTCCTTGCCGGTATTTTTTTAGCTTTTCAGACATTTCAAGATATTGCTGATACTTTTTGTAACCGGCAGAATAAAAGAATGAATCAGCCGGAATATTCAGTTCCCTACTATAGATTTCCTGATTCCTGATTAATTGATTTTTATTTAATGAAAAAATCTTTCGAAGGTCATAGGCTACAAAACGGCCAATCTGATAAGGCGATGTCGAAACCCACACTGTTAATTCATCTGGCTTAAAAACAACAGCATGATGCGCAATTAGCTGATTGATTGCCAGCGGATTACCCATGCCCAGCATTGTGTCGTTGATGCCATAACGATTACGGAGCATCTCAACCGCTATTTTCTCATCAATTACTTTATTTTTGTTTATTAATTCAGTCATTCTTATAAAGCGGTAATAACTGTCAGATCCTTTAATGTTTTCGATATTGATTTTATCATGTGTAAAAACTTTGCCCTGAAAATGGTTGGCACATACAATGTAACTGTCTGAACTATAAACAATATCATATTTTTCAGGAGATTTTTCAATTATGGCTGACTTGCCATCAACTGCTGAACCTATTAATAAGGATTCTGAAACAAAAAGCTGCCGATTGGCAGCAATAGAGTATGCCTCATCAATGGTTGAGGCATATTGCAGTATTTCTCTGGCAAGTAATGATACTGGTGTTTTTGCCCCTCCCGGAATAGTTGATTTGGCTGCATTGATAGTAACAGTAAGCCCTTTTTCGTTCATTCCTGAAACTACTCCAATCATTCCGGCCCATGTAATCATCATAAATTTATATCCTTGCGAAGGTTTGCAGAAAAAAACTATTTTGTTTTCGGCAAATTTTTTCCCTGCATAGAAATCAAAATTACGTCCGATGATTAATGAAGAATCGGCACTTTTGTCGTTCCAGCAGGAAAATGATGTGCAACCAACCATATTCAAGCCCTGCAGGGCATGTCCTATGTCATGTGCTGCATGATAGTTAAGCTGCCGCTGGTAGGCCGAGCCAATAAAATCAAATTCGGTGTTACACGAGAAAGAGATGCCGTAAATTTCTTTTT
>JAJUGM010000143.1 GCA_029268165.1 Bacteroidota bacterium | reverse complement strand
ATTAAAACCAAATGTGAATTTTGGAAAAGGAGAACCCAGATTGGTACGGTCATACTCATCAATCACACTGTCAGGCACTCCGTTTGGGCCTGAGAGGTCGGCAAATTTCAGGTCACCCGGCCAGACAGTATTTCTTTTGAAATTGCCATCAGACGGGTAAGCCTTTGTTTTCGGGCTATTTAATATGTCTTCCTTATCTTTATAAATTCCTACTACTTTATAACCATAAAAACTGTATAACGGATCGCCTATTTCGGTGAGGCTTACCAGATCAGTCCATTGTCCGTAACCTTCAATATGTGCTGCAGGGGTTCCATCTAATCCTAACAGCTTATTTCTGTTAAAAGTAAGCTGCAGGTCATTATCCCAAGAAAAAGTACCCATGACGGGTTTGGTATTTAAGGAAATTTCTATACCCTTGTTTTCTATTTTTCCAAAATTACCCATGGGTGGATTCAGTCTGATTGACACATTTCCCCTGGTTCCCATATATGATGGCAACTGCATATCCATCAGCATGGCTGATGATTTTTTAACATACATGTCGATTACCAGGTTGACGCGGCCTTTTAGAAAACCCAAATCAAATCCGAGATTGGTTTGTTCCTGTTTTTCCCAGGTAATGTATGGATTGGCAATATTTGACTGCCTGAACCCCATCCCCAGGTTCGAGGGCATTTTAATAATTGATGCTCCCCACCGGTAGCCGCCAATATCCTGATTACCTGTCTGTCCCCAGCCGGCTCTTATTTTAAAGTCACTGATTATGTTATTCAGGCTTTTCAGAAAATCTTCATTCATAACCTTCCATGATCCCGAAACTGCATGAAAAGGAGCCCAGCGGTTTTTTGGTCCGAAATTGGAAGAACCGTCATATCTGAAGATATAGGTTAAAAAATATTTATCATTAAAGGAGTAGTTTGCCCTTGCATAAAACGAAGCCAGCGCACCACTGCCATGGCCTGAGCCAATTGCCATGCTGTTAGGGTCACCTAGGCTGGGTTCATGAATATCATTGCTTGACAATCCATTGCTCGAACCCCGAAGATATTCCCATAAATATTCCGACACTTCCTGTCCGGCCATTAATGTATAGTTATGTTTTCCAAGGCTCCCTGTGTAGGTTAAGTAATTTTTGATCTGCCAGAAATAATTCTGGTTATATTGTTTTGAGGCCGTATTGGTATTATTTATAAGGCTTCCGTACTGATAAGTAGGGATAAAATGATAGGCATTTGACCCTGCCAGGTTACCTCCTATTTCTGTATGCAACACCAGATTTTTAATAAAGGTAACGTCAGCATAAATATTTCCGATCAGGTCATTCCTTCTGAGAATATTTGTTTCGTCAAGTGCCTTGGCAATAGGGTTAATAACACTGGGTGCGCCTTCATACAACAATCCGGCCCATGACCCGTCGAGGTTTCGTATCGGAACGTCAGGCGTTGTTCTCATGGCCACGCTTATAACTCCTTCGGTGCTGTTATTCAGGGCAAGGTGATCTTTTGTACGCGAAAACGTTATTTTGCTTCCCAGTTTTAACCAGCTTTTTAATTCCGCATCAAGGTTAACCCTGAAGTTAAAACGGCTAAAATCAGTTCCCACCAGCGTCCCTATCTGGTTAAAATAACTTCCTGATACATAATAACGCGCTTTTTCAGTGCCTCCCTGGGCCGCAATTTGATGGCTCTGCATGGGTGCAGTTCTGAACACCGCGTTTTGCCAGTCAGTTCCTTCGCCCAAAATTGACGGATCACTAAATTCCTCTCTGGGGTCACGGCCATTTGTTTCTGCTGCCCAGTCGTTACAATATTCGGCAAATTCACGCAGGTTCATTAAATCAAGCCGGCTCTTCTGATCCTGAACGCCATAATATCCGTCATAAGTAAATTTGGCTTCACCTGTTTTTCCGCTTTTGGTGGTAATTAATACCACACCATTTGCGCCGCGCGAACCATAAATTGCTGTAGCTGAGGCATCTTTTAATATCTCAATTGAAACAATATCATTAGGGTTAATACTTGATAATCCTGAGAAGGTCTGAACACTGCCGTTACCCAGTGCATCTCCGAGTCCCACTGAATGACCGCTCTGAACTACATTCTGAACCGGTATTCCGTCAATAACATACAGAGGTTCTGACGCCTGAGCCCTTAATGTCCCCTGCCCACGTATTCGTATAGACATCGACGAACCCGGCTGGCCTGAATTATATACGGCTGTTACCCCTGCAGCTCTACCTTGCAAAGCCTGGTCGAGGTTTGCCCCTATATTGGTTTTTAGTTTGTCGCCGGCAACTGAAATACTTGCAGCAGTGAGGTCGCTTCTTTTTGCCGTACCATATCCGATCACTACTACCTCATCAAGTTTCTGGATATCTTCAACCAGTGCAATGTCAATAACATCCTTACCGTTCACCTGAATCTCCTCACTGAGATAACCGATAAATGAAAAAACAAGGATGGCCTGAGGATTACTGATTGTGATGGTAAACCGGCCGTTTGCGTCAGATATTGTGCCATTCTGCGTGCCTTTTTCAACAATATTTACGCCTGGCAACGGACTGTTGTCAGTTGACGAGGTTACCATACCTTTAACTGTAAGGGGTTGGCTGGTTGTCGGTTCCTTTGTCGGTGTGATCACAATCAGGTTGTTATCTAATATCCTGTATTCCACCTTAATGTCTTTTAAGGCAATATCCAGAATATTTTCAACAGGCATGTTATTTGCGCTGATGGTAACCAGCTTGTCTTCAACCACCTCATTGCGGTATAAAAACCGGTAGTTTGTTTGTTTTTCAATCTCCTGAAATACAAACGAAACAGGTGTATCTTTCACATCAAGCGATAATCTTGACGTCTGAGAATAGGTACCAGCTGTTGAATACAGCACACCTAATGTCAATAAGATAGCGGTTAGTTTCATAATTAGTAATGTTTTTTTTGTGCTAATAAAAATGTCTAATAAGCACACATAATCAGGTTTTTTCATAATTTTGTGAAGGTTTAAGGTTTATTTTGTATAAGCCGAAAATGATGCCGGGGAATGTAACAGCATTCTCCGGTTTTTTTGCAGTGTCTTTCGTAACTATGTCATGTTTTCATTATATTAAAAGTTAATAATTATTTTTTTTCTGCAGTTGCATAAATGGTAATTTTATTTTTATCAATGCTGTATTCCAGAGGTGTTGCCAGCTTAAGAGCCTGTAAGGCCTGTTCAATGTTTTCTTTCTCAAATTTACCCGTATATCTGAAGCTTTTCAAAATAGTGTCTTTCAGGGTAATATCAACATCATACCATCTTTCAAGCCTTACAATAAGGTTTTCAAGACTTTCATTGCTGAAAATGAGTTTTTCATCCTTCCATGAAGTATATAATTCAGGATTCACTTTCTCGGTTATCTCAATCCTTGCAGGTATCTGAGGTTTAATATAGGTTTGTGCTTCTTTTAGATGAATAGCTATTTTACCTGTTTCAACAGAATACGTTGCCTTCTGGAAAGGCCTGAGCATAACTGATTGTCTCTTTTCTGAAGTATGGTTGACTTCTTCTATTTCAACCTTGCCTGAAACCAGAATTGTTTCAGTAATCTTTTCAGAAGGATATGACTTTACATTAAATTTTGTTCCCAATACCTTTAAGTTAAGGTGAGAGGTTCGGACTATAAAAGGCTTTCGTTTATTGCCTGTTACATCAAAAAAAGCTTCGCCTTCAAGATATACTTCACGTGATGATGAGTTTGCCAAATCATTATATGTAAGCCTGCTGCCGCTATTGAGCCATATCCTCGAACCGTCTTCAAGTGTGAGAAATCCTTTTGAACCGTAAGGAATGATAATTTCATTTTTCTTAATATCGTGTGAAAGATTTTGTGTATTCCTGATGCCGATGAATAACCATGTTAATCCGGAGGCTAACAAAAAAACCGCTGCATAACGCAGGATTGATTTAAAATTAGTACTTGTGGAGTATCTTTTACCAGGTAAAAGTATTTTTTCTGGTATAGAGCTATCATCTTTTATCCCAAGTTTGGCTTTTAATTTCAAATAAGCTTCATAACTTTTTTTATCAGGTTTCTCCAGATGGGTTTCATCCCACATCCGGTAAAACCATGCAGTAACGAATTCCTGTTCATGATCCTGATTGATGCGCCTATATAGTTCTTCTCTTAAAGGCGGTGTCAACTGTCCCGATAAATATAATTCAAGTAATTCTTCAATTGACTTCTGATGTATCATTTTTTTAATAATATATTAAATATTTCACTTAACTTACATTTTTCCGTGAAGGAATTGAAAAAAATTTTTTTAACTCCTTATTGAATATTATGAGAATAATTTTGCTGGCAGGTATTTATTGAATTGTGCAAGAATTAAACCCGGATTAGTCATTACAAAACATTAATTTAATAACATATAATTTTTAACCCGAAGCTCGAAACTCGCAGCTCGTAACTGATGTTACAGGTATTCCTGATGCACTATGAATATATATATTATTTTGCCCGTTCAATATAATCACCGGTGCGTGTATCTATTTTAATCCGGTCGCCTGTATTGACAAAAAGCGGTACTTTTATGGTTGCCCCTGTTTCAAGGGTTGCAGGTTTCAGGGTGCGGGTTGCAGTGTCGCCGCGCATGCCCGGTTCGGTGTAGGTTACTTCAAGCTCAACAGTAACAGGCAGTTCTGCTGACACAGGTTCTTCACCATCAAAGTATATTTTCAGGTTCATTCCTTCTTTCAGAAAAGCTATACTGTCGCCAATGGTTTCCTTGTTGATCATAATTTGGTCATAAGTTTCATTGTCCATACAAACCACATTATTGCCGTCCGTATAGAGATATTGCTGCTCTTTAAAATGTACCCTGACAATTTCAATTTCATCATCAGGCCTGAAACGTTGCTCAATTAACCGGCCCGATTTCAGATTACGCATCTTAACTTGGTAGAAAGCCCTCAGATTGCCCGGGGTACGGTGTTCATACTCGAGAACCTGAGCCAGTTCTCCATTATATCTAACGAATGTTCCTTTAGAGATATCTGATACTTTTGCCATACAAAAAATTTTTGCAAAGTAAGTGATTTATTTTTTATTTTTAAAAGCGCGAAAAATAAGATAAGCAATAAATAGCATTCCAATTATTAGAAAACCCATAGATATTTCGTGATAATATTTTTCAAGCCTTTCTTTCTGGGAATATAAAGAGTAGCCAAGGATTGCCAGAATTATATTCCACAAGCCTGAGCCTAACAGCGTGTAAATTATGAATGGTCTGATTTTCATTCTGGCCAGACCTGCCGGAATGGAAATAAGCTGACGTATTGCAGGTACAAGTCTTCCGATAAAAGTTGAAGAATTACCATGTTTAAGAAAATACGATTCGGCCTTTTCAATTCCATGCCGATTAATCAGTAACAGATGGGCAAAACGTGTTTCAGCAAGTCTGTAAATTATTATACGCCCAAGATATAGTGCAAGATAATAATTGAATAATGCGCCTATAAGAGCACCAATAGTACCTGATAATGTCACAAGGTATATGTTCAGGTCTCCCTGTGCGGCTTTCCATGCTGCCGGAGGAATAACAATTTCAGAAGGGAACGGGATAAATGAACTTTCAATCGCCATTAAAAGCATAACTGTAAAATAGTTGATGTGGCTCATATACCACTCGGTAATTGTCTGAATGAAATCGAACATGTCATAATAATTTGACAGCAAAAATAAACAAAAGCTTATAACATGAAAATTTTTTTCATTTAAGTGCGATGAATTAAACACAGTTATGATGAATAAATAAATTCACATGGGCGAAGAGAAATTTTCTGCCAAAGCATTTTGCAAAAAACATCTAATTCCGCGTGAGCGATCTGTGTGCAGATAAAATGGTATATAATATTAGCTCCTCAGGAGCGAACTGTTTATTGAGATTGATTTCACCCTGAGTTCCTTGCCCTGAAGAATGGTGACATTTACCTCACCGCACCCGGGACATGAGTCGAATATTTCGGCAGGAGAATATTCCTTCTGACAAATATTACATTTTACCCGTAAAGGAATTTCATGAATTGCTAGTTTTGCGTTTTTCAAAACCGGCGATCCTGCTGAAATAGTTTCCCATGCAAATTCAAGAGCCTCTTTTATCACCCCTGAAGCTGCACCCAGTTCAATTTCAACAATACCAACCGGCCCTGTTTTATTCTCCATGGCTGCTGTTTCTGCAATTTCTGCAATATTCTGGGCAATTGAAAATTCGTGCATAACACATGGTTTTGAATTAACAAATACG
The DNA here is from genome assembly GCA_029268165.1 of Bacteroidota bacterium. Taxonomy (GTDB): domain Bacteria; phylum Bacteroidota; class Bacteroidia; order Bacteroidales; family UBA10428; genus UBA5072. The sequence continues at coordinate 1,800 of JAJUGM010000143.1, read as the reverse complement.
GGGCAATTGCATTCCCGAAAGCCTGTCGATAATACGCAACCCGCCGGTAATGGTTTTCATAACAGATTTTCCTGGATATGTGTCAGTTATCTCTCCGATAATGACAGCATCTTTACCTGTACTAAACTTTTTCATTATTTCAATTGCTTTTCCGGCGGTTTCCCTGCTTATTACAGCTACAATTTTTCCTTCATTTGCCAGATAAAGCGGGTCAAAGCCATACAATTCACAAATGCCCTTGGTTTCTTCTCTCACAGGTAATAATTGTTCTTCTATTGCAATACCGAATGCTTTATTTTCAGTTAATTCGGCACAGATAGTAGCAAGGCCTCCGCGGGTTATGTCGCGCATAAATTTTACCTCGATGTCTGCATCAAGTAATGCTTTTATCATTGTGTTAAGCGGAGCTACATCTGATTCAAATGGTTTCTCGAATTGAAGGTTTTCGCGGGCTGCCAGAATACAGATTTCATGATCGCCCACAAAACCGTTTAACAGGATTTGATCACCTATACAAATCTTCATGCCAGAAGAAATATGTTCATTTTTATTTGCAAGAAAGCCTATTCCGCTGGTGTTTATAAATATTTTATCACACTGTCCATGCTTTACTACCTTTGTGTCTCCCGTAACAATTAATACACCGGCTTGAGAGGCTGTTTCAGCCATTGACTTTGCAATCTGCTTAAGTTGATCTAACGGAAAGCCTTCTTCAATGATAAATGCAGCGCTTATATAGTGAGGTATCGCCCCCGCCACAGCAAGGTCATTAATTGTTCCACAAATAGCAAGTTTGCCAATATTTCCACCCGGGAAAAAAATAGGATCAATCACATAAGAGTCGGTAGTAAAAGCCAGCCTGGAGCTGCCTGCATTTAGTATAGCTGAATCACCGAATACGTTAAGGGCAGGATTGTAAAAGAAGTGCGCAAATGTGCTGCGTATAAGGTCAGATGTCATTTTCCCGCCGCTTCCATGGCTTAAAGTGATAATGTTTGGCATATTTTTTTAAAAAGTAATATCGCAGTATTAATAATCGTTTAAAATCAGAAAAATGTTCCGCATTGTTCGCAGATACTGTTGTCAGGTAAAAATATAAAAAAAGGAAATGAAATATATATTACTTTACGTAAAAGAACTTTTATATTTGTTTATTAAAAGTTTCAAAACAAAATTATAATATAATAACCATGAGCCTTTTTGACAAAATAAGCAATGACCTTAAAAATGCCATGCTGGCAAAGCAAAAAGAAAGACTTGAGCCGTTAAGGGCCATAAAAACTGCCTTTTTGCTTGCAAAGGCTGAAACGGGTGCTGAAACACTTCAGCCTGAGCAGGAAGTAAAAATCCTGCAAAAGCTGATTAAGCAACGGAGGGACTCGGCAGAAATATACAAAACACAGAACCGGATGGATTTGTATCAGAAAGAAATTGATGAAGCGACCATCATTGAAGAATACCTGCCGAAACAATTAAGCCCTGGAGAAATTGAAACTGTCGTAAAGCAGATTATTCAACAGGTTGGCGCTAAAACACCACAGGATATTGGTAAGGTAATGAGCATTGCCAGTAAAGAATTATCAGGAAAAGCCGAAAATAAAATCATTGCTGAAATAGCAAAGAAATTACTCGCAGCAGGGTAATGTGAAAATTCTTCCTGCCAGGTGGTTCTGTAAATTGGTTTGCTGAAAAGTATTCTTTTGTAATTCAAAATATCAGCCTGTACCCCGGCAGTTAAACCTGAACATTCTTTTCAATTCCGGAAGTATATTAATCCCAAGTTCGATGAATTTACAAATT
>JAJUGM010000142.1 GCA_029268165.1 Bacteroidota bacterium | reverse complement strand
TTGGTATGACCAGACCGATGTTAATAGTCTGAGATTTTTCGTTGAGCCTGTAATTGGTGCTACCACAACTATATTCGATGGCAGTTTTACCCCCCGCCTTGTATTGGTTAATCTTTATCAGGAATCGGCAGGCAATGTGGGCGTGTTTATTGAACCTACCATTACGGCAAAGTTTGGCTATAAATATTTCAAAACTGTTTTTCAACTGGGATTTTCATTACCTTTCAACGGCAATAATATTGAATTTGAATATCAGCCTTTCATCTTCTCCGTCGGAATACAGGCTACCCTGGGAAAGAAATATGAGTAGGCACAATGACTAAAGCCGGACAGCAGGTAATCAATTGTCGCTTGAAAGCTTAAGAATCAGGATATTTCTGTAATATTTATTATAAGAGATTCCTATAATCCGTCAATTAACAGATACATGACAGAGATAAAATTTCAAAAATTATTTGGATTTTAAGATATTTATATCTATTTTTGACAGCAAACTGATATAAAATGATAACAGTAACACAACCTAAAATTATTATTTCCCATATAATTGATACTGCTTTTATACAGTATCATTGCGCTTACGGGTTGTGTTACTGTTGTTATATGTAATTCTTTCATTCTTTCTTTTTAGCTTTACATCCATATTATTTTATTTCGGACATAAAAACCGATGAATAGTTTTTTTTTATTTTTTAAAAGCCTTTGACTGAAGGCTAACATAACAATAAATTAATTAACAATAAATAACTATAAATTATGTCAGCACAATACAGATTTGAAACCCTACAATTACATGCAGGCCAACAGGTTGATCCTGTAACAAATTCAAGGGCTGTGCCTATTTACCAAACCTCATCTTACTTGTTTAATGACTCTGAACATGCAGCCCGGTTGTTCGGTCTGAAGGAATTCGGAAATATTTATACGCGCATCATGAATCCGACAACAGATGTATTTGAGAAACGAATAGCAGCGCTTGAAGGCGGTGTGGCCGCCCTGGCAACCTCATCAGGTCAGGCTGCCCAGTTTCTGGCAATTACCAATATTCTTGAGAGTGGCGATAACCTGGTTTCAACATCATACTTATACGGAGGAACCTATAATCAGTTTAAAGTACAGTTTAAAAGGCTTGGCATACAGGTCAGGTTTGTTGAAGGCGATGACCCTCAGGCGTTTGAAAAACTGATTGACAGTAAAACCAAGGCATTATATATTGAAACAATCGGGAATCCGCGTTTCAACATTCCCGATTTTAATGCCATTGCTGAAACTGCAAGGAAACATGGTATTCCGCTTATTGTTGATAACACATTTGGCGGGGCCGGTTATTATTTCAGGCCTATCGAACACGGAGCAAATATTGTTGTGGAATCGGCAACAAAGTGGATCGGCGGGCATGGGACAAGTATTGGCGGCGTTATTGTTGATGCAGGCAATTTCAACTGGGGGAATGGCAAATTTCCGCAATTCACCGAACCTTCGGAAGGATACCATGGATTAAGGTTCTGGGACGCTTTTGGTGAAGGCAGTCCGTTTGGTAATATGGCATTTATTATTCGGGCGCGTGTTGAGGGACTTCGTGATTACGGACCTGCGCTTAGCCCGTTTAATGCCTTTTTGCTTCTGCAGGGACTTGAAACACTGTCGTTAAGGCTCGAAAGGATTGCACAAAACGCACTTGAACTGGCACATTGGCTCGAAAAACAACCCTGGGTGGAAGAAGTAAGTTATCCCGGACTGGAAAGCAGCCCTTACCATGCACTTGCAAAAAAATACCTCAAAAGAGGATATGGTGGTGTACTGACTTTTAATATCAGGGGAGGTAAAAAAGCAGCCGACAAACTCGTCAATAATGTTAAACTAATCAGTCACCTGGCTAATGTAGGCGATTCAAAAACACTGATTATACATCCCAGTTCAACTACCCATGAGCAACTGTCAATTGATGAGCAAAAACTAACCGGTGTAGTACCGGGACAATTGCGCCTGTCGGTTGGAACAGAGCATATTGAGGATATCAAAGAAGATCTGAGACAAGCAATATCAGAGGCATTAAAATGATACTCAAGAATCCGTTTAAAATTAAATTTAAAATTAATAAGGCTTAAAACTATGAAAAGTTTTTGACTTTGTTCTATGAGCCTTATAAAATATAGTAAAATTAGCGATTACAAGTTAATAAAAGTTCTTCGACATTTTTGTGCCGATATGGATACAACTAAAAGCACATACCTACTGGGGATTAACCGGAATACGATAAATCGATTGTACAAATTATTTCGGGAAGCCATTTATCGTTCAAGGATAGAGACCCTTCAGGCGATGCTGTTTACTAAAGAAGTAGAATTTGATGAGGCCTACTTTGGTTCTAAGCGGATAAGGGGGCAAAGTGGGCATTCACAAAAGAGGTCGGGGCACATGGAGGCGTTAAGTTTTTGATGCATTCGAACGTAACGGAGAAGTTTACACTGAACTCATCCCCGACAGCAGTTGTAAATCGCTTCAACAGGTAATTCTTAAGCGTGTATGCTTGAATGCGATTGTTTACTCCGATGTGTGGAGGGGGTATGATGGGCTAGTTGAAATAGGCTACAATAAACATTTCAAAGTTAACAAGTCCAAGTATTTTTCTGATGGCAAAGGGGTTCACATAAATAGCATGGAATCTTGTTGGAGTTATACCAAAAGGCGACTGTCCAAATTCAATGGAGTGAAAACCCATTTTGGCATTCACATAAAGGAATGCGAATGGCGATGAAAAGTCGGAAGAACAACTGTTCAAAGAACTTGTGGTTTTGTTGAAACGAGAATAACTCATAAAAAGAGTTATTTCCCGTTTCAACAAAACATCATTATCATAATGTTAAAAAAATTTTATACTCCAGAGTTTAAATAAAAAAAATTTTTATAAAATTTCAATTTTGCTTGTTATAAAATCTTTATTTGTTTCAATTAATATATAATAAATCCCTTGTTTACAATGTGATAAATTAATGGTAAAAGGCTTTTGAATATTCTTTTGCGAATATTTTACAACAGGAACACCCAATACATTAAATATTGAAATATTATTAATATCACAGAGTTGATCATTATGAATAATTGAAAATTCACCCGTACTGGGATTGGGGTAAATACTAATTGATGCGTTGTTAATAAAACTTAACCCGTAAGGAATATCAGGAGATTTATAAAATATCCTAAAAGGAGAACTCTTTGCGGCTGCATAGTATAACCATGCAGTTCCGTCGAGGCTCGACCAGTCAACAGCCCAAACATCTACCTTCCCTCCAAAATTATCATTGTAAGCAGGAATAGTACCATCAGCATACCTGTATTTTACTATGGAATCAAACAACATCTGACTGCCTGGCCCACCCGCACAAATATACGATAGCGTTCCTTCGTACCAGGTTGCAACAGGGCCAATTCCATCAAATCCTTCAGGACTTCCAGGACCTTTTGTAAATAGCGTTTTTCCTACAAATGAAAGAGCATCAGTAGCTTTATAATAATCAGGTGTGTTATATATTAACTGTGCCATCCAAGTATTGGCAAATAAAACAGGACGTGGGAAATTAATTGCTTCTTGCCAATATTTCAGATTATTATCCCATGTTTTGGAAGAAATATAATTCAACATTGCATTTGCTTTAGCAGAATCGCCTAATTCATACACACTAAGGATAGCTGCTGCATACGCCTCAACGCTGGTAACTTCATATTTGGTATCAGTATATATATTCAGGGTGTATAATCGCCCGTTTGAATCTATAAGATTATATAAAAATGATCGGGCTTTCTGGATAGCATTTAGCACACGTTCATCGCCTGATTTTGCATAATAGTTCACTAAACCTGTTATTATCCATGGAAAATCTCCCATCCAGACAGTGCCATCGTATTCCTCAACATAAGTTCTTATGGTTCCGTCATCTGTATTCCATGCTCTTGGCCAAAAACCTTTAGGATCCTGATGGCTTACAAGAAATAAAGCAAGTTTTTCCGCAGCCTCAGCATAAACGTTTAATGGTATAGATTGATTCCATTGACCTTCGATGGAAAGAATTTTTAAAATTAGTCCATGTCCATATAAAAATGATGTTTTATCTTCAAGCCATGTATAAAAAAGGCCATTGGCAGCCTGACGTGAAAGAATTCCTCTTAGTGTCTGATTCTTTATTGAGTCGAGAGTGCTCGTATCTTTTAATGTTTCAAATGATACTGCCCGTTGCCACTCATCAACCGATGCAAACTGAAGTTTTCTGAAAACCACAGTTCCTGAATCAACTTGTGTATCATTAGCAGAGGCATCTGAAGAAACTTCAAAGGTAATGACCTGAATCTTATTCCAATTAACGTATCCCTGAAATTGTTTTTTAAGTACTGCTAATTTCTCACACCACCGTGTCATACTGGCTAATCCGTGCCAAATATAAGTTGATTGGTTCGTACCATCTTCAAGTTTAATTCTGATATGCCGGGATAAACTGCATGGTGAACCTTTTACATCAACACCAATTATATTTAAATCTGATAATGCAATAGGCTCATTTAATATCTGGAAACATAATGCCCATTTGTTTCTTTTTCCACTACCAAATTTCCAGTGAAGATAAACATTTGCAGTATCAGTGGTGACATAACAACTTTCACCTGTAGAACTACCTGTATACCATCTGTTAACATCAGAAAACTGGTCAGGAGGAATTAAATCAGTACCCTGCCATCCTAGACTATATGACTGCCCAGAGGAACAGATTGTAAAAAACAGGATAAGGCAGCCGCATACAAATATCAGATATTTTTTCTCCATAATTAATTGTTTTAAAAAGGTTATAATTTAAGAATTAATAATTAGACTCATTTTTATTACAAAATATTATATTTAAAGCTATCATATTTTAATTTCAACAATATTATACACTTGATTTAACATTGACCGAAATTGATCAAAAGGAATAACTACTCCACCCTTACGATATTTAAAATTTTCAGTAATAAATTTAACAGATTTACCATTGATATAAATAGCGTTAGGACTGAAGTTATTTTCCTTAACTGCATAAATAAAGTTTATTTGATAACCCATTAGATTAATGAAAGCAGACAATCCGTCTAAGGAATAGGGCATTACCGGATCAATAATTATATTTCCAAACTCTAGCCTAATGCCAAGCAATCGAGTTACAATTAAATTAATATAGATGCCCGGGCCACTAGAATAAACCCGCCATCCGCCTTTAAGGGCCTTTTTACCTGAGATTACTTCATTGTAATGTTCATCGGCTTCATAACGATTTTTAAATATGGTGTCTGAACTGCTATAATAACAGTTGGATTGGCGAATATCCCCACAGGGTACAATATCCCTGTAATGAATAGGAATAACCTGATGAAGTGCTTTTAAGAAAGCCTCTGCTCTTCCTGTTCGTGCTAATGATTCTGCATAACGAATATGTTCATGAAAATACATTAAACCTATCTCCCGTCCAAAAAATGTACTGCTTTCTGCTCTCTTAAAAAGCATTTGAATACCACCCCTGTATTTAAGAGGGCGATCCATGAGACGAGCTCCGTCAGGTCCTTTCAGGTATTTTTCAATCAGATTCTGATGGTAAACAGCCTGTTCTTCGGTGAATATTTCACTGATTATACCGCGATTCATCGGCAATATACTGTAATGAATATTAGTCTTATTGTCATCTGGATGAAACAACAGGCTGATATTACCATCTTCTTCAATCAATCCATATCCTGCAACGACTCCTTTTCTGACAAGATATTTATTAAAATCTGCTTTTATCTTGCTACAGATTTCCTGTAAAGCTTTAGCTTTACTTGTTTCACCAATCAACTCACAAACATGCTGATATTGAGAAAAAGCATGGAAATTCATTTCGACTGTCCAGCTTGATATCAGGCGTTGAGCCAATTCTTTGTTGACAGGCTGGAGTGAATCATTCCAATCGCCCCCTCCAAAAGGTACAAGCGCAGTACCAGGAATAAATGAGTCAATAACCTTTGCAATAAGTCTATCAATATGTTCACTTAATGTTGTTTTTTCAGTATTATGAACATCTTTTTCATGATAATATGGTAAAATCTCATAGAGGAAAGCTATGTCACTGGTTACTTTAATATAATTACAGAGAGCAATGATACACCAGTACATAACATCCCCATGTGAACTGTCTGCCCTGACATTCGAGTAGCTGTCGAACATCCACCATTGCGGCCAGCCTCCATCGGGATTCTGATTGGAAAATACTATGCGTAATACCTTTTTGGCTGCTTCATATTTTCCCATACATAAAAGCAAATCAAAAGGCCCCTGGGTTACATCACGTGTGCCCCATGCTGCTCCGCTGAATTGTTCCAATCCATAAGGGGTTAAATAATGAGTGATGGCATTCATGCAATACCATGGCAGGATTTCCTGAATGGCTGCAATGTCTTCCTGATTATGTTTTAGCCTCAAGTTGAGGCATAGGCCCTGCCATGCAACGTGTGCATCCTGAGTGTCAGAAAGCCACTGGCTATCAGGATTTTCAATTGTTACCAGTTTAGTCCGTGAGCATACTTCACCAGCGAAACTCATACAAAAGTAAGAGGTATCACAAACATCAAGAACAAATAAAGAGTTCCCGTGATTTCTTTTATCTCTGTAAATTACCTCATCGCCGCAAGCTTTGTAACATGCATTTATACTTTGAATTATTATACGAAATTGTGCATTCGGAAATTTACCAGCAATCATACTTTCCACACCCGGTTTAACGATATATTCATCTGATGCATCTCCTGGATAAATTTTCCAACCATTAGCAACATCAAAATGATGGGTTATCAATAATCTGACATTTTTACCACATATTACTTTAAAATCCATATTAACCTGTGGAAACTTTTTAGATGTCCATGTTCGAACCTGAAAACAATAATCACCATGTTTATAGATCCACCGGCAATGATTCAGTCCCATCTCAAAAGCAGAAGGAATTCCAAGTAAATATATCTGGTTACCTATTTCTACTAAAATCCGTTGGCCTGTTTCATGCTCCAGATTAAAAGGATTGGAACACACAGAAAGCAAAATGTTGAAATTAGTATTACCTTGGGTGAGATGTGAATTAAAAACACCATATGCAAACGAAGTGGTGGATACAATATTCTCATCCGGAATGTAATCAGCCTTAGCTTGCATAATATGCGCATGCGGTCGATCGACCTTTATTTCCTTTGCTCGCAAAACGACATGACAATGTTCCTTACAGAAAAAAGACAACAATTGACCATTTTCTTCTTCGGAGAAACGTCTGTCATTACCAAAAAATATTTCAAGTTCTTTATCATTTAAGTCATTAACCGGAAGAAATTTAGACGTATTAAACAGGTTTATTTCCGGTAGAAATGACCAGTGTTTATATTGAGATATTTTGACATCTTCAAATTCAGACATAAGATATGGTAATTGTTTCAGGTCATTATATGAAGTTGCTTCAGAATGATTGGGTAAATAAGTTGCAACAAAAATGCTATTATAATTCTGTCCTGCAGATATATAATATGCCTTTTCCTGTAAGGCAACAATAGATGATTCTCCTGAATATTCACCACCCAGATGGTTAATAAGCAGACCCTCAGGGATTCCTGTTTCCCGGAACGTATTGCCATAAAACTGCATACCATCAGTGCTGGCTGCGGTTGCCCCGTTTTTACATGCCAGCATCAACCAGGGATTACCAACGGACTCTTTCATATTCTGACGGCAACACAAGACGGAACCATAGTTTTTATCCATCAAAATGCGTCGCTCAATATACTGGCTTACATAATATTCATTAATTAGGCCTGTTGTTATTGATTTAAGTCCGACATCCTGAACATAAATCAAATCGATCTCGACTATATCATCAGTCTGGTTTTTTATATTTATGCTCCATTGCCAACTCAGACTAGTCTTCGAAAGCTGTAAAACACATTTATATTCCAGACCCTCCCAATTGCCATAAGCAATAAATAAATCATTTTCAATAATATATAGGCTGTTACTTTCCGGACCTAAAAGAGCTTTGAATTGAATTGTATCTGATT
>JAJUGM010000141.1 GCA_029268165.1 Bacteroidota bacterium | reverse complement strand
GGTTGTAACCAACGGAACGCAGAGTGATACAGTAACCAAGCCTGTTGTGGTTTACCGGAGTCCCTCTGCTGATTTCACTGCCAATCAGAAAGGCTGCGTGCCGCATAATGTTCAGTTTAATGACGCCTCAACTCCCGGCGATGCACCTATTTCTGCCTGGCGATGGGATTTTCGCTCAGGCTCAATAGATACCCGGCAGAACCCAACAAAATTGTATTCAACTGCCGGTAAATATGACGTTTTTCTGGAAGTTACCGATAATAACGGCTGTAAATCAAGTATAGATAAGCTCCAATTTATTGATGTCGCCAATCCGCCTGATGCTGCATTTACTTTTACGCCTTCATCTGCATGTGCAGTGCCAACCCTGATAACATTCTCAAACACTTCTACCGGCCAGGGAACGATAACTTATAACTGGAACTTTGGCGATAATACCACATCCACATTAAGAAATCCGACAAAAACTTACAACCAGTTCGGTTCATACAAAGTAACCCTGCAGGTGAACAGCGATTACGGCTGCTCTGACACATTGTCAAAATTTGTGAATATTAATAACATTGTGGCTGCAGGTACTCTTTCGCAAGGAGGCAAACTCATAAACAACAATGATACAATTTGTGTGGGACAGGTTGACTTCTCAAGCACTTCTTCAGGAACATCCTCAATTCTTTGGAAATTCGGCGACGGCAAAACTTCTATCAGCAAATCAGGTTTTCATGTTTATACTCAGGGCGGTAACATAACTGTTTTACTGATAGCGGCGCCAGGAACAAGCTGTGCCGATACTGTTACCTGGAGATTTTATATGAATCAGCCTGCAGCTAATTTTACCATGAGCAGCAACTATTCGTGTAATGCTTCAGCTCTGGTCAATTTTACTGATAATTCCACCGGTGCGGTGTCGTGGGAATGGACTTTTAATGACGGGACAAAGGCTACAACGCGTAATACATCAAAAACCTATTCATTGCCTGCTGAAACGGATCCTTATGTAATAAATACTGAAGTCATCTTTAATACTACCCTTAAGGTTACAAGCAAATATGGCTGTACACATTCTATTTCAAAGCCATTTACGATTAAAAAGCCTACCGCCCTGTTCACCGTCGATAAAGCTCAGGGTTGTATGCCACTTAACGTTAAATTTAAAGATCAAAGCCAGTCTGATGAACCCATTACCACGCGTCAGTGGATTTTCGGTAACGGGGCTACATTAAGCGGATCAGTTGATTCAACTGCCTATACTTATACCAGTGACGGTACTTTTCTTGCAAGACTTGTAATAACCAATAATCTGGGATGCAGGGATACATCATTTATTATTCCTGTAAAAGTCGGAAGAACTTTAATACCTGATTTTAACATCAGTAAATCATCTGTTTGTCCGGGAGAGGTCATTCAGTTTACCGACGCTACTTCACCCTCAAACCTGGCCCAGAGCTGGCATTATTCGGTTGACAGTAAAAGCATTAATAATCTTCCGGGAACTAAAAATCCTTACTGGAAGGTTGACAATGTCAAACCCGGTAGTCTTGACGTTAAACTTCAGATCGATTATAACGGATGCATCTCTGAGAGAACCAAGAGTGGTGCGCTTACAAATAACGGCGCATTGGCTGATTTCAGCTATTCGTTCAGTTGTAATACCCCGTTGAATTATCAGTTTACCAATCTTTCACTTGAAAGTGCAAGTGTTGAATGGAATTTTGGCGATGGTACACCTGTAAGTACTGCAAATAATCCAACCCATAACTTCGCGGCTGAAGGTAATTACATGGTTAGGCTGGTGGCTGTTAAAGGATCATGTTATGATACTTTAATAAAGGAAGTAAAGGTACGAAATACCAATGCAGTTATAACAGCCAATGCCTCAGCATGTGCAGGAGCACCGGTTAAACTCAGGGGCAGTAATTCCTATGGAATAGTTGATTACTGCTATGAAAAATATGAGTGGAACTTTGGCGATAATACCCAGATAATTAATACCAGAATTGATACGGTGATGCATACATTTACAGCCAGGGGAACCTACCCGGTAAAACTAAAAACACATTTTGACAACGGATGTATTGACTCTGCGGTCCTCAACATCCGTATTTACCAGCCTTATGTCACCTTTACACCTGATACCTCTTATGGGTGTTCGCCTTTCACTGTAAATTTTACCGATAATTCCACACCCGATGTTAATACCCTTCAGCAATGGCATTGGGATTTTGCTGATGGTCAGGACACTACTTATACAGTAAAGAAAACAGTCATACCTCATTATTTCGCCGATCCGGGCGTCTTTAATGTTACCCTTACTGTCAGCGATGCTATGGGATGTGAAGGTTCATATACAAGAACCATAGCTACTGCCAATCCGGATGCCGAATTTCTTGCTGATAAACCACTGAATTGCGTCGGTTCAGAATTGAAGTTTTACTATAATTATACAACCGGCGATAGCGTAATATGGAACTTTGGCGACGGCACCATTTCAAGATCAACTGCCATACCCATTTCTCATTCATTTTCAACCCAGGGAAATAAAACAGTAAGCCTAACCATATACAAATATGGCTGTTCACACACTTATTCAAGCCCTGCCGGCTATATCATAATACAAAAACCCGATGCACGTTTTACAGTTTCTGACTCGGTCTGGAACTGTTATCCCAAAGAAATTACTTTCAGGCATAATGATCCTAACAAAATAGTTACTTCAGGTACATGGGAGTTTGGCTATAATAATAATAAATCTGCTTATGATACTGTAAGAGTGTTTAATTATCCGCGCCCAGGAATATATTTAACCCGCCTGATGATTGAAACCAACTACGGTTGCCGCGATACGGCTGAAAAAAGCATAACCATAACAGGCCCCACGGGATCTTTTACCATTACACCAGCAAGCAAGAATGCCTGCCGTGGTGATGAAGTGACGTTTCAGATTAAAGATACCAGCAATGTATGGGACTTTGAATGGGATATGGGCGATGGCTGGTTTGTTGACGGTGACCCCGTAAAACATGTTTATACACGCATGGGCACATTATATCCCAAGCTGATTTTATATGGTGATAATGGATTATGTATTCCTCCGCCTGTAGTTGATACGTTATTAATATTTGAGGTAATTGCCGAAATTGTAGTGCCTGATACAGGCCTGTGTGAGCAGTACCAGATTCCTTTCGGAAACAATTCAACAGGAAATACAATCAACAACTGGAGTTTCAGCAACGGTGTAAATTCCAATGATGAAATTCCTGTTGTGCAGTTTTCACCGGGAAATTACACGGTACAACTGATGGTATTTAATGATATTGGTTGTTCCGATACAACTACAGCATCATTTATCATAAACCCCATACCCCCAATAACGGTCAGTGCTGATACATTCATCTGTGAGGGCGATGCCATTACCCTATATGCAAGCGGCGGCGATGCTATTCAATGGTATCCGGCGACAGGCCTGAGCAATGCGCAAAGCTATACGCCCCTTGCCTCGCCACAATATACCACAAATTATACCGCTGTGGTAATGTATTTGTCTACCGGGTGCCGTAATTCAGACCAATTGTTTCTTCTGGTACAGGAAGAACCTGATATTACCGTACATCCTTACCCTGATACCACCATAATTATCGGCGAAATTGTGCATATTTTGTCTGATTCACTGTTTGATGTTACTTACTCCTGGTCCCCGACCAACTGGCTAAGTTGCAGTAATTGTGCCTCACCCTATGCACAACCGCTCGAAACGACCCGTTACACACTAACAGTCATTGATACAAATTATTGTTTTACAAAATATTATGACATTGACTTTGAAGTCATTGAAGAATATTCGCTCGACCTGCCTAGAGCTTTTACACCTAACGGCGACGGTATTAATGATGTGATTTACGTAAAAGGCTGGGGAATAAAAAAATTACTTGAATTCAGAATTTTTAACCGCTGGGGCAATGAAGTATTTTTCACTGATGATATAAACCAGGGGTGGGACGGTACATTTAAAGGGAAAGTACAGAATATTGATTCCTATGCTTATGTTGTAACTGTTGAGATGTGGGACGGTAGGATTGTTACCAAGAAAGGTGCAATTAATCTTCTGAGATAACCATGGTTATTCAGATTTTGTTTTTAAAAGCTCTTTTAAAGCAAACATTTCGTCCCGAAGCCTTGCTGCTTCCATAAAATTAAGTTCGGCTGCTGCCTTTTCCATAGCAGTTCTGGTTTTTTCAATTGTTTTTTCAAGGGCATCACGATTCATATAACGGATAACTGGATCAGCAGCAATATCAATTTTTTCGGGCTCGGTGTAGGCATTAACAACTCCTGTTTTTGCTCTGACTTCTTTCATAATATTTGAGGCAGCTTTAATTATCTGACGTGGCGTAATATTATATTGTTCATTATATTGCAGCTGTTTCTCGCGCCGGCGGTTGGTTTCCTCAATAGTACGCTGCATTGATAATGTAATATTGTCTGCATACATTATTACTCTGCCGTTAAGATGCCGGGCAGCCCTTCCTGCTGTTTGTGTAAGCGATCGTTCCGATCTCAGAAAACCTTCTTTGTCGGCATCGAGTATGGCAACAAGAGCAACTTCAGGTAAATCAAGCCCCTCACGCAAAAGATTTACACCAACGAGCACATCAAAAGAACCATTTCTAAGACCCTCCATTATTTCAATCCGTTCAAGTGTGTCTATGTCTGAGTGTATATAACGGCTTTTAATATTGAAATGCAGCAAATACTTTGTAAGTTCTTCGGCCATTCTTTTAGTAAGTGTGGTAACCAACACACGTTCGTTATTTTTTATACATAGCCTGATTTCATGCATCAGATCATCAACCTGATTGAGGCTTGGCCTGACCTCTATTACCGGATCAAGCAGGCCTGTTGGCCTTATCAGCTGTTCCACAATTACACCCCCTGATTTCTCAAGTTCAAAATCAGCAGGAGTTGCGCTCACAAAAATAACCTGATTTACAAGCTCTTCAAATTCATCAAATTTCAAAGGCCTGTTATCCATGGCAGCAGGTAGACGAAAACCGTATTCAACGAGCGTTTGCTTGCGCGAATGATCTCCACCATACATCGCTCTGATCTGAGGAATGGTAACATGACTTTCGTCAATGATTGTCAGAAAATCTTTCGGAAAATAATCCAGCAAACAGAAAGGCCTGTCTCCCGGAGGCCTGCCATCAAAATAACGCGAATAATTTTCAATCCCGGAACAATACCCCAGTTCACGCAGCATTTCAATATCGTATGTTACACGACTACGTAACCTTTTGGCTTCCTCATACTTGCCCAGTTCATTGAAAAACTCAACCTGTCTGATCATATCAAATTCGATCTGCTGCAATGCACTTTCCATGCGCGACCGTGTGGTGATAAAAATGTTGGCGGGATAAATGAATACCTTACTATATGATTCAATTTTTTTCCCGGTAACCGGATCAAACGATATGATTTCCTCAATTTCATCACCCCAGAAATGGATTCTGTAGGCAAAATCATTGTATGCAAGATAAATATCCACCGTATCACCTGTAACCCGGAAAGTACCCCTGCGAAAATCTGTTTCATTTCTCGAATACAGGCTATCAACAAGTTTTCTTAAAAAAACATTACGGCTGATAAGCTGACCACATTCCACAGAAATTGTATTGCTGTGAAAATCTTCGGGATTTCCGATACCGTATAAACAGGAAACGGAAGAAACAACTATTACATCACGACGGCCTGATAATAACGATGATGTAGCACTTAACCTGAGTTTTTCAATTTCTTCATTTATGGATAAATCTTTTTCAATATAAGTGTCAGTAACGGGAAGATAGGCCTCAGGCTGATAGTAATCATAATAGTAAATAAAATATTCAACGGCATTTTCAGGGAAGAACTGTTTAAATTCTCCAAATAATTGTGCAGCGAGTGTTTTATTATGGCTTAAAACCAGCGTAGGTTTCTGAACCTGCTGAATCACATTGGCCATAGTAAAAGTTTTACCCGATCCTGTGACTCCCAGCAAGGTTTGATATTTAATCCCATATTGCACGCCATGTACAAGCTGTCTGATAGCCTCGGGCTGATCACCTGTAGGTATATATGTTGAAACTAGTTTAAAATCCATCTATAAAATATCCAGATATATTTTAAATGTCCAAATAGTCAATATTATAAAAATAAACTTTGATTAATAAACAGGAAACTTATTATGTTGCTAAGGTATAATGGTTTTTTAATCTGACTCATTCTGTAGAAAAAAAATTAAAAATTAAAGTCGAAAACAGGAAACCGTTTAATAAAATAATCGTAAATTAAATATATGAATAAACAGAAAAAATTTTCACCCTTTATTTTTTTCTGCTTTTAAAGTACTTTTTAACTAAATGAGCAAAAGAAAAACCGGATTTTTAAGGCATATTGCTGAACTAGTTATTCAAAATAAGGCTCTGACTGCGGAAAACGAAAAATTAGCCCGGCAGAACGAAATGTTATTGCATGAGATTGAAAATTACAAACAGATAATAGCAAAACTTAAAACACAGGATACATCCATTAAAGCTACGCCTGATAAAACAAAGAATGTGCTGAAAGTTAAAACTGCTACTGTTCTGTTTGCTGATGCCCAGGGATTTCAGAACATAACACCCAGTGAAGATTCAAAGGAACTGGTTGACAGCCTCGATGAGATTTTCCTGCATCTGGAAAGCATTATTAATAAATATGAAATAAAGAATATTAAAACCATCGGCGACACATTTATGTGCGTGGGCGGCATTCCTAAAAAGAGCCTGACAAATCCGATTGAAGTTTTGCTTGCAGCCATTGAAATGCAATACTATATTAAAGACCTTCAGCGGTCATATTACAACGGTAAGATATGGAAACTGCGGATTGGAATCCATACCGGTCCTATTGTAGCTACATTCAAAGGCCGCAGGAAAATGATCAATGACGTAAAGGGCGACACAGTGAACATGGCCACCCGTATCAGGCAGTTTTGTGACGAAGGTCAGATATTAATCTCAGCCTCAACCTACGAATGGATAAAAGATTTGTTCGACTGTGATTTTTATGGCATTATGCCTGTTAAATACAAAGGGGACATACAATTATATACCGTAAAAGGCATTAAACCCGAATTTTCACTTCAGCAAAAGAGAATTATTCCCAACAAGCATTTTAGTGTGAAATATGGACTAATTCGCTTTACAGACCTTCAGGAATTAATTCTCGACAAGCTTGAAAGGGAACTACCCAAGAATCTTTATTATCATAATGTAAAACATACGGTTGACGTTGTTACACAAGTCGAACTAATAGGTCTGGGCGAGGGAGTAGTTGATGAAGATCTGCTGATTCTGAAAACCGCTGCCTTATTTCATGATACCGGTCATACCATTGGCTATGATAACCACGAATATTACAGCACACTAATAGCCCGCCAGATTTTACCTGATTATTACTATACACAATCACAAATTGAAAGGATCTGTGAACTGATTATGTGTACCAAACTACCTCCAAATCCCAAAAACAAACTTGAGGAAATTATGTGCGATGCCGACCTTGATTATTTAGGCCGCAGCGACATGATCCCTGTTTCCAATGCTTTATATATGGAACTGCAGGAAAGAAACAAGATTAAGTCAATTAATGACTGGAACAGAATGCAAATCAAATTTATATCGAACCACCAATATTTTACGGAAACAGCCCGTAATCTGCGTGAAGTAAACAAACAAATGCAGATTGAAAGAATCCGCAACCTGCTTCCTAAAGAAGAAGAGGTATTGCAGAAATAAACATGTTTAGGTCTGATTTTAAAAAGACTAAATTCAAATGAGAGGATATTAATTTTAGCCCAATGACGATGAATGAAAAAACCTCCGGGCGAATAAAAACTATTGTCGGAGGAATTTTAACGAGTAGGTGTAAATGGTAATGGGGCTTTGCCCCATGCGCCTCATCCATTCTTAGGCCTGACAAAAAAGAGATGCAAAAAAGTCAAGGCTTACGCAGTTTTTCTTTGCGAAGCACCTGATACTGATTTAACAGCCCTATTAAACAGTCTCTTAACGCTAACCGAAATTTTCCCATCATCACGCGTTATCAGGTAAATAATTT